>JANYJG010000260.1 GCA_025358515.1 Chloroflexota bacterium | reverse complement strand
CACCGCCGGCGCCGGCCGGATCGGGGCTGCGTTCCGGCTGGCCGCGGCGGACGGCCGCGCGGCGCTCATTCCATATGTTGTGGCCGGCTATCCGGACCACGAGACATCGCTGGCGGCAGCCCTGGCAGCCGCGGATGCGGGGGCGGACCTGCTGGAAGTGGGATTGCCCTATTCCGATCCCATGGCCGACGGAGCCACTCTCCAGCGAGCGACCCACGCGGCGCTGGCGGCCGGCGCCACGTTCGAGCGATCCGTCGCTCTCTTGCGGGAAATCGCGACTGCTCGGCCGAACGTACCGCTGGTGCCGATGTGCTACGCCAACCAGGTCATTGGCGGGGGCGATGGCCGGGCTGCCGCTACGCGGCTGGCGGATGCCGGCGCGAGCGGCCTGATCGTCGCGGATATGACACCGGACGAGGGCCTGGCCTTTGAGGCAGTGGCGCGGGACGTGGGCCTGGCCGTCGTATACCTAGTAGCTCCAACCACCACGCCGGCCCGTCGCGTCCAGGTTGCCCGCCGGTCCGGCGGCTTCCTGTACTGCGTCTCGCTGGTGGGCGTCACGGGCGCCAGGACGGCGCTCCCGCCGTCGGTTCGGGGTCTGGTCGCCGCGGCTCGGGCCGATTCCCCGGTTCCCGTCGCGGTTGGCTTCGGCGTCAGCAATGCCGCCCACGTGAAGATGCTCGTGGGGGCAGGTGCGGACGGCGTCATAGTGGCCTCGGCTCTGGTAGATGCCCTGGGCCCCGACGGCCGCAACGTGGCCGCGCTGGGCCGCCTGGTCTCGGAGCTACGAGCCGCTACCGCTCGCCCCTGAGAGTTTGGTCAGGCTCGCGTCGGGAGCTGGTTGGGCCGCCGCTTGGGGCCGCTGGTTGGGCCGCCGGCTCCGTCGGCGCGGCCGGGTTCGCGTTCTGTCGGGCGGGTCTACGACGGAGGCGATCCCGGCGCTTGGAGCTCCTCGAGGCGCTTGATTGTTTCGATGAGCTGTCGGTACAAAGCGAGCAACGCGTCTTGTGGCAAGGGGCCGTCGTTGGCCATCGCCACTCGAACCAGAACCTCGCGCTCGCGATCCGCGTCCCCCACGGGGAGTCCGCCCCGGGCCTTCACCCGGCCGGCATCCATCCCAAGCCGAGCCCTTCGATTGAGCAGCTTGACGATCTCGCGATCGAGTTCATCGATCTGGGACCGCAGCAACTCGAGTTCGCCCGGATGTTCGGTTGTTGAGCCCCCATTTGCCTCAGCCATTTGGTTCGGACTCCGATTCGCTGGATCGGACCGTCGAGCCGGCGGAACCGGCTGAACCGGCTCGCTGGGCTATCGATTCCAAAGCCGCCGTGTATCCAGCCGCGCCGCGTCCTACGATCCGCTCCGCGGCGATGTCATGCAGGAAGTTGACGTGACGGAATGGCTCGCGCTGGTCCGGGTCCGAAAGGTGGACCTCGACGAACGGCCGCGCGATCCCGAGCAGGCAATCCCGCAGCGCGACGCTGGTGTGGGTCAGGCCGCCGGCATTGACGATCGCCCAGTCGAAGTCCTGCTGCTGCAGCCGGTCGATCAGGGCGCCCTCGTGGTTGGACTGGAACGTGTCGACCGCGAGCCCAAGCTCCCAACCTCGTTCCAAGAGGCGGGCGTCGATCTCGGCCAGGGTCGTGCTGCCGTATATCTGCGGCTCGCGCGTGCCCAGCAGGTTCAGGTTGGGGCCGTTGATTACCAGTACCCGCGTCATTGGGGCCGTACCTCTGCCTGGCGGCCGGACTCGACGTAAAGGGCGGACTCGAGGCGGAGGGCGGTCGCCAGCCCCAGCTCCACGACTTCTGGCGGCACGTCCGTTCGAACCTCCACGCCAACCTCCGTCGGAAGGACCCAACTCAGACGCCCCAGGCCATGCTTCTTGTCCCTGGTCATGTGCTCGCGTACGGCCTCGATCGAGACGGCCGGCGGGTCGCTCGCCAGCTCCAGGCGATCCAGCAGGGAGTTGACCCGGGCGGCTCTCGCGGGAGAGGTGAGCCCCAGTGCGGCGGCCATCGCAAACGCGGCGCGCAGTCCGTACGCCACCGCCTCCCCGTGGAGGATGGCTCCATAGCCGGCGGCGGCCTCGATCCCGTGGCCGATGGTATGACCCAGGTTCAGCGACATCCGTAGGCCCGACTCGCGCTCGTCGGCGCTGACGATCTCCACCTTGGCCCAGGCACAACGCTCCACGACCTCGAGCAGGGCGCCGGACTCGTGGACGCTCTCATCGCCCCGTGCAATCGCCTCGCCGGACTCCTCGATGAGTTCAAGCAACCGCTCGTCGCCCAGGACGGCCATCTTGACGACCTCGCCGAGTGCGCCTCGCAGTTGTCGGTCCGGGAGCGTGGCCAGGAAGGCTGTGTCGGCCACGAATGCCGCGGGCTGGTGGAACGCCCCGACGAGGTTCTTGCCCTCCGGAATGTCCACGGCGGTCTTGCCACCCAAGGCGGCGTCGATCTGCCCAACCAGAGTGGTTGGAACCTGAATCACCTGCACGCCGCGGAGATACACGGCCGCGACGAAACCGGCGGAGTCGGTCAGGGCCCCGCCGCCGATGGCAACGAGGGTCTCCTTGCGGTCGACGCGTAACCGAGCGAGCTCGCGGCAGGCCGTCTCGATGACGCTCAGTCGCTTGGCGTTCTCGCCTCGCGGCAGCAGTATCCGTTCCACCGGCCAGCCGTCCGCTGCCAGTGCCGCCGCCAGCCCTTCGCCCGCGACCTTCCATGTCTTGGGCTCGGCGATCAGGATCGCTCGGCGGGCCTCGAGGCGCCTCAGGGCCCCACTGACGGCGGAGGCGGCGATGCCTTGGCCGATCTCGACACGACCGATTGCGGTGTCTGCCCGCAGGACTGTCACGGCCTTTGCCGGTCCGTCAGCCAGCTGCTCGTCCAGGGTCCGCACGATGGAGCCCACGTCAACCATGCCGCTGATCTGAAGGGCCGGCGCATAGAAGCGGCGCCGGGCCTCCGCGAGCTGGCGCAGCATTCCGACCGGGTCGTGCCCGGCGACAAGCGGCCTGACGTTGGCGCTGCGACCCAGACGGTGGGCCAGAACCTCCGGCGCTCCGTCCAACCAGACTGGGAAGCGGTTGCGGTAAAGAAGCCAGCGGTTGCGGGGGTCAATTATCGTGCCGCCGCCGGTAGATATCACGCGCCGCAGTTCGGGATCCGGGTCCGCCGGGCCTAGTGACAGGACGGCCTCGCGTTCGTAGCGGCGGAAGCCGGCCTCGCCTTCCGCGGCGAAGATTGCCGGCACGGGGCGGCCGACGCGCCGCTCGATCAGCTCGTCCAGGTCGATGAAGGTGGCGTGGTGGCGCTGCGCGATGCGGCGACCGACGGCACTTTTGCCGCTGCCGGGAAGGCCCACGAGCACAAGGTCCACGGTCTATTCGCTTTCGGCCGGAGCGAAGCCGCCCTGGATCGCGGTGCCTGCGCCCGTTGTGCCCGCTGTGGCGCCATGCGCCGCCCGCTCTCCGTACCGCGCGGCGTTGTCCAGCGTCTCGGCCATCGAATCGCCGCCGAACTTGTCCAGCGCCATATCGGCCAGAGTCAGGCAGACCATGGCCTCCGCGACCACGCCGGCCGCCGGCACGACGCTGATGTCACTGCGCTCGTAGTGACCCTTCTCCACCGGCCGACCCGTGACCAGGTCCGCGGAGCGGAGAGGGCGGGGGAGAGTGGAAATGGGCTTGACCGCGCCCCGGATGACGATCGGCTGCCCGTTGGACATGCCGCCCTCCAGGCCACCGGCGTTATTGGTGCTGCGATGCCATTCGCCTTGGGCGTCGCGACCTTCGACAACGTCCATCACCGCGGACCCAAAGCGCCGCGTCTGCTCGAAGCCGAGCCCGAACTCAACGCCCTTGACGATAGGGATACTCATCACCGCGCCGGCCAGAGCGCCGTCCAGGCGCCGATCCCAGTGGACGTGGCTGCCCAGGCCAATCGGCAGGCCCCGAACCACTACTTCAAAGATGCCGCCGACCGTGTCGCCCGCGTTGCGGGCTTCGTCGATGCGGGCAACCATGGCGGCCTCGGCCACTTCGTCGGGGCAGCGCAGCGGGCTGGCTTCGACCTCCTCGCGCGAACGCGTCGCCCGGGTCCGGTCCATCGCCACGCCACCCACTTCTGCCGTGTACGACCAGACGTCGATGCCGAACTGGGCCAGGAATGCACGGGCCACGGCTCCTGCGGCGACACGCGCGGCGGTCTCTCGTGCCGACGCGCGCTCGAGGATGTTGCGGATGTCGCTGAGGCCGTACTTGGTGGCTCCGGCGAGGTCGGCATGGCCGGCCCGCAGCGCCGTGATCGGCGTGGCTCGCTTGTCGCCGCCGGCCACCAGTGCCGCCAATTCCGCGGCCTGCTCGTCGGTGAGCGGCTCAACCTGCATGACCCGCGTCCAGTTCTCCCAGTCGCGGTTGCGGATGAGCAGCAGGATCGGGGACCCAATGGTCAATCCGTGGCGGACACCCGCCAGAATTTCGGCCCGATCATGCTCGATCGAGGTGCTCCGCACGCCCCGGCCGTAACCGCGTTGGCGCCGAGCGAGATCCGGCGCAATGTCGTCGGCAGTGAGCGGCAAGCCCGCGGGAATGCCCTCGATTGTGGCCGCCAGGGCAGGGCCGTGCGACTCCCCGGCGGTCAGGAAGCGGAGGCGGCCCATTGCGCTTGCGACCCTAAGCCGAGGGCCCGGCGGCCTGGTCGGGGCTGCTGGCCCCGCTGCTGCCGTCGGCACCAGTGTCCATGCTGAGTTGACCAAGTCCATGCTCTCGGGCTCGATCCAGTTCGGCTTGCATGACGTCCATCGGCGCCGTCTTGCCGGTCCACAGCTCAAACGAGTGCGCGCCCTGCTGGAGCAGCATGGACTCGCCATTCATGGTGGAGCAGTGTGCGGCCGCGGCGTCCTTCAGCAGCTGCGTCTGGGCCGGGTTGTAGATCAGGTCCATGACCATCAGATCCGGCAGGAGTAGTTCGGCCGGGATCGGAGTCTCGCCCTCGACCATGCCGACAGAAGTGGCGTTGATTACGACCTTGGTCTTGGAAAGCTCCGCTTCCAGCACGGATTCGTGCCACGGCATGGCTCGTAGGTCCATGTGCGCGGCGCTGCGGTTGAAGTGCTTCACCAAAGCCTCGGCGCGGTGGAGGTGGCGGTTGAAAATGACCACCCGCTGGAAGCCGTTGCCGATGAGGGCATCGACGATGGCGCGAGCCGCCCCGCCCGCACCGAGAACCACCGCATAGCGGGGCATCTTCTGGCGGCCGACAAGCTTGTCCAGGGCCGTCTTGAACCCAAGCACGTCGGTGTTGTGGCCGATCAGTTTCTTTCCCTCACGGGAAATGACATTGACCGCGCCCGTTGCCTGGGCGGCGTCGGTCAGCCGGTCGACGAGCGGGACGACATGCTCCTTGTGCGGGATCGTTATGTTCGCTCCCAGGAAGTCCTCACCGCGCAGCTGGGCGATAGCGTCGGCCAGCTCGATCTGGCGGCGGTCCCAGAGCTCGTAGCGCGCATCGATTCCGAGGGCGTCGAAGGCAGCCTGTTGCATTGCGCCCGAGAAAGAGTGGGCGACCGGATGGCCGATCAGGACGACACGGTGGGTCATGCTCGCAGCCTTTCGAGTTCGATGAAGAAGCTCGGGTACGAGACCGCCGCGCTTTGGGCGCGATCGATCGTCGTTTCCCCCCGGGCGATGAGGCCGGCGACCGCAAAGGTCATTGCCAGCCGATGGTCGTCGAGAGTTTGGGTTGCCGCTCCCGTGAGTGGGGTGGGGCCGGTGATGGCTATCTCGTCACCCCGAACCTCGATCAGCGCCCCCAGCGCTGCCAGCCCGGCGGCGATGCCGGCGATGCGGTCCGATTCCTTGTTTCGAAGCTCCCCCACGCCACGGAACGTGGTCGTGCCGGCGGCCGCGGTTGCGGCCAGACATAGGATCGGAATTTCGTCTATTGCGGCCGCAACTTCATCTGGCCCGATGTCGATGGCCCGCAGCTCACTGGAACGGACGGTCAGATCCGCCAGGGGCTCGCCCGTGTCGGTCGCCGCGTGCGCGGTGTTGCCGGCGGTGCCGGCGGTGTGCTCGTCAATCTGGGCCCCCATTCGAACAAGGATGTCGATTGCGGCCCGGCGCGTTGGGTTGACGCCCACGGACCGAAGGGTCAGCTCGGCATCTGGATGGATCGTCCCGGCCACCAGCCAGAAGGCAGCGGCAGACGCGTCGGCAGGAACCCGCTCATCGAGCGGGCGAAGGGGTACGCCACCTTCTACCGTCCAGGCCACTGAGGCGCCTCCAGAACTAGCCGCCGGCTCACGGCGGACTGCAATCCCACGCGACCGGAGCATCCGCTCTGTGTGATCTCGCGTGGCCACAGCCTCGCGCACCGTCGTCTCCCCTTCCGCACGGAGGCCGGCCAGCAGAATCGCCGACTTGACCTGGGCGCTCGGCACGCGGGTCGTGAAGTCGATCGCGCGGAGTTTCGAGCGACCGATTACCACCAGCGGGGGGAGGGAATCTGAACGACGCGCGTACAAACCCGCGCCCATGGAGCGCAGTGGCTCGATGATACGGGCCACCGGACGGGTCCGCAATGAAGCATCGCCGTCTAGCACGGACATGAAGGGCAGCCCCGCCAGCACACCCGAGAGAAGCCGTAGACTCGTCCCGGAGTTCCGGCAATCGAGGATGCCCTCGGGCTCGCGCAATCCGTCCACGCCGGGCGAGACGACTCGGTAGTCGACGTTCAGGCCATCTTCCGCGATCCGCTCGACGGTGGCGCCAAGTGCGGCCAGGATCGCGGCCGTAGCAGCGACATCCCTACCATCGCCTGCGCCGCTTATCAGGCACGTTCCCTGCGCGAGAGCGGCCATGATCAAGGCGCGATGCGAGATCGACTTGTCGCCGGGCAGCCTTGGCTCGCCGCGCAGGCGCACGGCAGGCTGAATTGACCGGGGCAGCTCCCCGGTGAGCGGATGCGAGGTCATAGTGCGTCAGTGCTGGCTCGCGCCGCCGACGCTGACCGACCCGGAGTTCACGAACGGGTCCTTTATCAAGGTCCGAACCATGGCGTGGATCTGATGTATGGCGCTGGCCATCTCGGCAAACTGCTCGAACGTGAGCGACTGTTCGCCATCGGAGCGGGCTTCGTTGGGGTTCGGATGGACCTCGACCATGATGCCGTCGGCGCCGGCAGCAACCGCGGCCAGAGCCATCGGCCGGACCAGCCAGCGCTTCCCGGTGGCGTGCGACGGATCGACGATGACCGGCAAGTGGGTCAGGTGGTGCAGCAGCGGCACGGCCGTGAGGTCGAGCGTATTACGGGTGTACGTCTCGAATGTTCGGATGCCGCGTTCGCACAGGATTACCTGTGGCTGGCCCGAGGACATGATGTATTCAGCCGCCATCAGCCACTCTTCGATGGTGGCGCCGTACCCGCGCTTGAGCATGACCGGCTTGCCCGCCTTGCCCACCGCCGTCAGGAGGGAGTAGTTCTGCATGTTCCGGGTGCCCACCTGAAGGATGTCCGAGTGCTCGCTAACGACATCTACCAGGCCCGGCTCCATCACTTCGGTAATCACCGGCAGGCCGGTCGCTTCGCCGGCCTCAGCCAGGTAGCGCAGGCCTTCGACGCCGAGCCCCTGGAAGGCGTACGGGCTGGTGCGCGGCTTGAACGCCCCGCCGCGGAGAATGGTGGCTCCGGCGGCTGCGACCGTTCGGGCCGTCTCGAGCATCATGTCGCGGCCCTCGATGGAGCACGGGCCGGCCATGATCGATAGCGAGCCGTCCCCGATTCTTGTGCCCCGGACCTCGATGACAGTGTCCTCGGGGTGGGATTCGCGCGAGGCCAGCTTGAAAGGCCGGCTAATCGGAGTCACTGATTCGATGCCAGGCATTGTCGATAGTTTGCTCATCAGATGGTCTCGTAGTGGACCCACATCGCCGAGGACCGCGATCACCACACGCTGCGTACCGTAGTTGTCGTGCGGGGACAGCCCGACGCCCTTGATAAGGTCGCGCACGTTGTTGGCTTCCTGTTCGGTCGCCCCAACGGACATCACGATGATCATGTGGCGATCCTCCTCGTGGGGCCTGGTCGGGCAACAAAAAAGCAGAGGCGCTGCCTCTGCTTGTACCCGGCACGACCCGCGATCCCGGGCCTAGGCTCCGGGAACGGTCATGCCGGGATGCGATAAAAGTAAAAGTGTTTCATGTCGGTGCACGCGACACTAGCGGGCCACACGGCCAGTGTCAAATCATCTCAGCCGCACCGCGGCCGGCCGCGGGGATTGAATTAAAGAAGTGGTGCGCCCGACGGGACTCGAACCCACGACCTCCAGGTCCGCAACCTGGCGCTCTATCCACTGAGCTACGGGCGCACTGGCTGTGTCTCGACGCGGAATAACTGGCGGAGAGGGAGGGATTTGAACCCTCGACGGCTGTAACACCGTGGCGGTTTAGCAAACCGCTGCACTAGACCACTATGCGACCTCTCCAGGAGCCACAGCGGCCGGGATTCTAGCATGGTCGGCTCGCTCGGTGACTAACCGGCCGACTCGACCAAAGCCAGCAGGTCCGACGGGACGTGTCTGGTCCAACCGCCAAGCGCGGGATCAGATTCTCTTGGCTGGTTCCCATCGCGCCGGTTCCTAGCATAGTAGGAGAGCAGGCGGCGTCCGGCATAGACCCGTTGTCCGGGTAATCGCATCCAAAGGAGTGAGCATGGAGCGGATCGGTTTCGTAGGTCTCGGAACTATGGGGGCCTCAATGGCTGCCAACGTCGCCCGTGCTGGCGCACACCTGGCGGTCTGGAATCGCACGCCGGGGCGGGCTGCACCTCTGAATGAACTTGGGGCCAGGGTGTCCGCGACCCCAGGAGATCTTGCCGCGGGATCGGACGTGATCCTGGTCTGCGTCTCGGACACGCCGGACGTGGAAGCGGTTCTGTTTGGGTCTGGCGGAATAGCGTCCGGAGCGCGCCCCGGTACGCTCGTGATCGACTGCTCCACGATCTCGCCGCAGGCCACCCGCGACTTTGGGGCGCGGCTGGCGGAAGGTGGCGTGGCCCTGGTCGACGCGCCCGTTTCGGGCGGCTCGGAGGGGGCCCGCCTGGGCACGCTCACGATCTTCGTCGGCGGCGCGGACCAGGACGTGGCTCGGGCCATGCCGGTGCTGCAGGCCATCGGCAAAACCATCACCCACCTGGGCCCGCTCGGCAGCGGCCAGGCCGGCAAGGCCGTGAACCAGGTGATCATCTCGGGCGCCTACCTCGGCGTCGCCGAGGGAATCGTGCTCGGTATGAGGGCCGGGCTCGACCCGCGCCGCCTTGTCGAGGCTCTGTCAGGCGGAGCTGCGCAGAGTTGGGTTCTCGCTAATCGTAGCGAGCGCATGATCGAGGATGACTATCCCCTCGGCTTCCGCGTGGCTCTTCACCGCAAGGACCTGGGAATTGCCCTGCAAATGGCACGCCAGCTGGGCCTGACCCTGCCCGTGGCGGCGCTGACTGCGGACATGGAAGACGGCCTTATGGCGGGCGGCCACGGCGACGAGGACATGTCGGCCCTGGCGCGGGCGATTCGCGGGGAAGGATTGACGGGCGGTTCGGGCGGGCTTGTATGATCGCGCCATGAACTATGAACTGTTCATGGGCGAGGCTCTTGCCGAGGCCCAGATCGCCTTGGACCAGGGCAAGGCACCCATCGGTGCCGTTGCCGTCGTCAACGACGCGATGGTTGCGCGGGCCCACGATCGAGTCCAGGAGACGAACGACCCTACCGCCCACGCCGTTGTCGTGGCCCTGCGCGAGGCTTCCCGCAAGTTGGGCCGCGAGCGCATGGCGGATGCGACGATATTCGTGACTCGGGAGCCCTGCCCGATGTGCGTCGGCGCCCTGCTCACGAGTGACGTAGAGGCTCTGGTGTTCGCGGTCTCGAACCCGGTCGACGGCGCTGCCGGCGGCGTTCTCCAGCTGGCTCAGGACGCGCGGCTATCTAGAAGGATCAAGATTGTGAGCGGGATTCGCTGCGAAGAGGCCGAGGAACTGTTCACAAAGGCCGGCCCCCTGGAGATTCTTCGTTCGGCGGAGCGCCTTCGTGCCGCCGCCACCTGACTCGCGGCCGGAAGCCTGAGAGCCGCCTTTGACCGCCGTTAGCCAAGTGGGGGCCGACCTATCGTCCGGCTCTGGTATTCTCTCGCGCGGAGAGGTGTCCGAGTGGTTGAAGGTGCCGCTCTCGAAAAGCGGTGTGCGAGAGCACCGTGGGTTCGAATCCCACCCTCTCCGCCACTCTTCCTGTTCTCAAGCCGCCGGCTCGGCCGGTCGGTAGTCGCCGGCATGGCCGGTCGGCGACGCTGCCCGCAGGTGCGGGATCTCCCGCGGAGAGGTCGCCTAGTGGCCTAGGGCGCCGCACTGGAAATGCGGTATGGGGCAACCCATCGAGGGTTCAAATCCCTCCCTCTCCGCCACCCTTCCCTGTGGACCACGATGCGCGGCCTTGGTAGTTGGATCGTAGGGCCGCCGGTGGGCCGCGCCGGACTGGTATGATTCCGGAGCCGTGCTAGGCGGGGAGCTAGCGGTGCCCTGTAACCTGCAATCCGCTTCAGCAGGGCTGAATTCCCTCCCGAGGTTCCCGTTCTCGTAGGCCGCCTCTCCAGGTGGCGTTGAGGGCCGGGTCCCGCGCAGCGGCGGCTCGCGAATCGTGTCAGGTCCGGAAGGAAGCAGCACTAAGCGATGATCGTCGGGTGCCGCGGAATGGCCTGGTCTGAGCCGTCTGTAGCGGTGGGCACGGGTTCGGCCAATCGATGGAGGGTGCACGGCATTAAGATCCGCGATCGGCGGCTGGTCTCGGCCTGTCCGTCCCTCGCTTCGCCTTCACAGGCAGGAGCGTCGTGAGTTCGACAGCACCGCATCAGGCCATTTACCGCCGCTGGCGGGCCCAGACCTTCGGTGAGATCGTGGGTCAGCACGCGATCGTCGAGACTCTGCGCAACGGCGTTCGGTCCGGCCGGACCTCCCACGCCTACTTGTTCGTGGGTCCTCGGGGTACAGGTAAGACATCCCTGGCCCGCATCCTGGCCAAGGCCATCAACTGCCCCAACCTGCAGGACGGCGAGCCGTGCGACGTTTGTCCATCCTGCGTCGCCATCCGTGAAGGCCGCGCCCTGGATGTCTCCGAGATGGACGCCGCCTCGAATAACACCGTCAGCGATATGCGCGATTTGTTGCCGCGCGTCTACACAGCGCCCTCGGACATGCGCCGCAAGGTCTTCATCATCGACGAGGTGCAGCGCATAACCCAGGGCTGGGACGTGCTGCTCAAGACTCTGGAAGAACCGCCGGATCACGCGGTATTCATCTTCTGCACGACCGACAGCAGCCAGATTCGGCCGGCCGTTCTGTCGCGGGTGCAGCGTTTCGACTTCCGCAAGATGACCGTCGGCGAGATATCCGGGAAGCTTCGGACGATTCTCGAGGGCGACGGTCGAACGGCCGAACCGGGCGCGATCGACCTGATTGCCCGACTGGCGGCCGGCGGCATGCGCGACGCAGAATCGATGCTCGACCAGCTGCTCGCGACCGAAGGCGGAGACCTGACGGCGGATCATGTCCGCGAGGTGCTGGGCCTGGTTGAGGAGGAGACAATTCAGTCGTTCCTGGCCGCTCTGGTCAGCGGCGACGCCATCGGCGGAATCGAGTTGCTGGACGGACTCGAGGACAAGGGACGGGATTTGCGTGCCTTCGCCGAACAGGTGATCGAACGATTGCGGATTGCCCTCATTGCCTCGCTTGGGCGTGGGGCTCCGAGCGGGCTGGCCGCAGCTGGACCAAACGCACTGGCGGCCGTCGCGCGGCGTATAGCCGCCATCGATCCCGGCCACCCGGGACCCGGGGGCCTGCGGCTCCAGCTGGAACTGGCCCTGCTCGCTCCGACCGCCGCGACCACCCCAGCGGCCTACGAGCGTCCCGCGACTCGCCTTGAAGCGCAGACGCCTCGACCCGAACCGCCCGTGTCGCCCGCTGAACCCGTGGCGCCAGCCGCCAGACCGCCCGCCGCACGCGCGACGGAGCGCGCCCCCGCTCCGTCGTCTCCGG
>JANYJG010000229.1 GCA_025358515.1 Chloroflexota bacterium | reverse complement strand
CAACAGGAACTTCATGGCCGCCCACGGCACAGTGCGATACCGGCTCCGAAAGAACAGGTGGATGGCAAGCGGAATGCCAGCCGCCAAAGCGCCCCAGAGCATGAAGGGAGTGAGGAAACCCATGACACCTCGGTATTGTTTCCGTTTCGCCCCGCCTCGCAGAGGCGGTGTGGATGCAACGCCACGCTCACCCGCCTCGGAGAGGCGGGGCTAAACGATCGCCATTTACACCACGCGCGGTCGCAACCTTCGCGCGGACCTCCTCGAACGCGTGCTCGAAATGCTCTTTCTTCACGCCCAGCGCGACCGACGCGTGCATCGCGATGAAGCGGCGAAACGCGTCGTACGCGAAGCGCGGGTTCTTCGTCTTCTTCGCGAGGCCCTCGGCGGTCTGGTCGTTCAGGCCGAGGTTCAGGATCGTGTCCATCATGCCCGGCATCGAAACCGGGGCGCCGGAGCGCACGCTCACCAGGAGCGGATCGGACGCGTCGCCGAAGCGTCGCCCGACCAGCGCCTCGATCCGGCGCATGTGCTCTCGGATCTCAGAGTCGAGCCCCTCGGGCCAACCACCGGCCAGGTATGCGTTGCAAGCGGCCGTGGAGATGACGAATCCGGGCGGCACCGGCAGGCGCAGCTCGGTCGCCATGACCGAAAGGTTAGCCGCCTTGCCACCAATGACCGCTTTCGCCTCGGAGAGCGACATGCCGAGCGGCTGATCGAAGGCGTAGACGTAGGTCACGATCCGCGATGTCCTTTCCGTTCCCAAATGCGTCACTCGCAGACCAATGGCGGAAGGTCAGCCCTGGATCTTCCCTGGGACGGCCGTGAACTTGTCCCAGAGTGAGCCAGCGTTGAGGGTGTTGATGTGCTCCATCATGTGACCCTGGCCGATGTCGACGGGCCAGCGGTCGGCGAAGCTCACGCGCTTCATCGTCTCCTCGCGCGACCAGCCCTTGGCGACGGCGACCGCAACGGCGGCTTTCCACTCGAGGAGTGTCGCTCGCTGGGCGTGGATATAGGCGATCGTCGCAACGGGGCCATGGCCGGGGATGACGTAATCGACATCCAGCGCACGAATCCGCTCGAGCGACGTGATCCACTGATCCACGTCCGACGTCATGAGCCACGTCTGGCAACCACAGAAGATGGTGTCGCCCGTGAAGACGGCCCGCTCCTCGGGGATGTAGACCGCGACCTGACCGGGCGTGTGGCCGGGCGTGTGGAGCAGTTCGAACGTGTGACTGCCCACCCGCAGGGTCAGGTCGCCTGTGAAGACGATCTTGCCTCTGTTCGGATCGGCGTAGTAGGTGTCCCGATCTGGGACCAGCGGCCCGGCATCGGGGTCATCGGTCGGAATGGCTTCGAGAGCGTAGGCGTACGGATCCAGGTCCGCGGTCGGAACCATGAAGTTGTCGTAGACGCCCTGATGGTGGACGACCGGGATGCCCTTGAACCAGTAGTTGCCGAAGATGTGGTCGACGTGGTGCTCGGTGTTGATGACGTAGCGGATGACGCCGTGGGACTCGGCCTCCTTGCGCATCGCCACCGCCTTGGTCGGCAGCTGGGGCGTGTCAATGACGACGACCCCGTCGGTAGTGATGACGTAGCTCGGATTGCAGCCCCGCAGCTTCGTCTCGGTGAAGATGTTGCGCGTCACCTGATCCATGGAAAATGCCCTTCCTTGGTCTGCGTGCTACTGCGTGGCCGTGAGGCCGCCGTCGATCGTGAGGATCTGGCCGGTCACGAAGGACGAGGCCGCCGAGGCGAAGAAGATGACCGCTCCGACGAGGTCGCTCGTTTCGCCGATCCGCCGCAGCGGGACGCGATTGACGATGCCGGCTTTGAAGTCGGGATCTCCCAGGAGAGTCGCCACCTGTGGGGTATCGACGAAGGTGGGGGCGATGGCGTTTACGGTGATGCCGTGCTTCGCCCATTCGGTGGCCCACTGGCGAGTCAGGGAGCTGATCGCACCCTTGGCCGCAACGTAGGCGGAGTAACCGGAGTCAATCCCGAGCTGGGCGCGAACGGAACTGATGTTGACGACGCGACCGCCCTGGCCCGCGGCGATCATCTGCCGGGCTGCCGCCTGCGACGCGATGAGGGTGCTGCGGAGGTTCAGCTCCATGATCCAATCCCACGCGTCCCGCGGGTAATTCTCGGCGCCGAAGAGGACCTTGCCCGCGCCGCCGCCGACGGCGTTCACGAGAATGTCGAGCCGGCCGTAATGGTCGACGACCGCCTTGACGATGCGCTCGGCTTCCGCTTCCTTGGTGATATCGCCGGCCAGAGGCAGGCACCTGGCGCCCGACTTGCGGATCGTCTCCGCTGCCGCGTCGACACGACCCTGGTCGATGTCCGCGATCGCAATGTCCGCGCCGGCGGCACCGAGAGCCGTGGCAATGGCCGAGCCGATAGCGCCGCCGCCTCCCGAGACGAAGACGACGCGCCCGTCCAGGCGGAAGTTGTCGAGTGGATTCATGCGGTACTCCTGTTGTCCCTTGGCCGGCGACGGCCGGGCGAATAGTGGCGCGGAGGTGAGGGGGTACCCCCGCGCCACTGGGGAAAAGCTAGTTACCCGGGAAGACGAGGCTGAGCTTCTCGCGCTTGCCCGGCTCCGGCCAGCGGACGGTGACCATCTTCTCCTGCGTAAAGAAGCGGATCCCATCCTCGCCGCGCATCTTGAGGTCGCCGAACGCCGAGCCCCGAGTTCCGCCGAAGGAGAGGTAGCCGGCCGGCACAGGGATCGGAATGTTGATGCCGATCATCGGCACATCCACCTCGAGTTCGAAGCGGCGGCCCGCTCCGCCGTCCATGGTGAAGATCGCTGTCCCGTTGCCGTACTGGTGGCCGTTGATGAGTTCTAGGGCTTCGTCGTAGGTGCCGGTGCGGACTATGCCGAGGACCGGGCCGAAGATCTCCTCGCGACAGATCTCCATATCGGGAGTCACGTGGTCGAACAGGCTCGGGCCGAGGAAGTAACCCTCGGGGCTGGAGGAGAGGTGCAAGGGGCGGCCGTCGACGACGAGTTCGGCCCCTTCCGCGACGCCCTTGTCGATCCAGTCGATGATCGTGCGGCGGTGCTCCGACGAATAGATCGGGCCCATGTCGACGCCGTCTTCGGTACCGGGTCCGACTCGGAGGCGGGCGATCCGCTCTTCGATCATCGGCCGCAGGCGATCGGCCACGCCGCCGACCCCGATAACGAGGGTCTGGGCCATGCAGCGCTCGCCGGCAGACCCGTAGCCCGATGCGACGGCGGCATCCGCGGCGAGATCGAGATCGGCGTCCGGCAGGACAAGCATCGCGTTCTTGGCGCCGGTGTACGCGCCGACCCGCTTGCCGTTCTTAGTGCCCGTCTCGTAGACATACCGGCCGACCTTGGTCGAGCCGACGAACTGGATGGCGTCTACGTCGGGGTGCTCGAGCAGGGCCGCAACGGCCTCGCGACCGCCGTAGACGATGTTGAAGACACCATCGGGGAGACCGGCCTGCTTCCACAGTTCGGCCTGCAGCTGGGTCGCACCGGGGGTGTGCGACGAAGGCTTCCAGACCATCGTGTTGCCGCAGGCCATGGCGATCGGGTAAATCCACATCGGGACCATCGCCGGGAAGTTGAACGGCGTGATCGCCACCGCCACGCCCAGAGGCTGGCGAAAAGTGTGGGCGTCGACCCTGGTGGCAACGTTGGGAGTGTTCAGGCCGGCCAGGTGAGAGGGCAGCCCGCAAGCGTATTCGATCGTCTCCAGGCCGCGCATGACTTCGCCCAGCGCGTCCGGGAACGTCTTGCCGTGGTCGCGAGTGATGAGCCGGGCAAGATCCTCGCGGTGCCTGTAAACGAGGTCTCGGTAAGCGAAGAAGACCTGGCTCCGGGCAATCAGAGGCGTATCACGCCATGCCGGGAATGCGCGCCGAGCCGCAGACACGGCGGCGTCGACTTCGACGGCTCCACCGCGGGGCACTCTGGCGATGACCTTGCCGGTCGATGGATCGAATACGGGCCCGGTGTGCTCGACCAGGACTTCGACCTGTCGGCCGTCGATCCAGTGGCCGTGGATGGGCACCGCTTCGGTTGCGTCGGTCGGGCTGGGGATCTGGATTGTCATGAGCCGTTATCTCCTTAGTGACACTCGGCCCGCTAAAGGCTTCGGACGTCGGGATTGGGGAGCACGATGTCGCGGATGACCGCGATGAGATCGTGGTAGGCCGCTACGAATGAGCGGAGGGTGCGGACGACCGCGCCGTACGTGTCGAATTCGTCCACCCGCAGGCCGTCCGGCTCGTAGGCTCGGCTAAAGTCGGGGATCCGCTCAACCAATTCCGCGATGTGGCGCGGATCCACGGGGAGGTCCATCCGCGGCGTCGGGTCGATACCGCTGTTGTTGAATCGGACCTGCCAGGAATAAGGGATGGTCATGATCACGTTGCCGCCGACGAGTTCCGTCCAGTGCAAGTGGTTCCGGTAGGCGGCCGACAGAAGGCGGCTTCGGTAGCCTCGCTCCTGGAAGATCGCGTAGGCGCGTTTAAACGCCGCGATGCCGGCCCAATCGAGCGCGGCTGGATCGACCGAAAGGCCGTCTCGGGCGGCCACCGCTTTCATCCAGTCGTCGAGCCGGCCGATCATGATCGTCACGACCGGAGTAAGCCGCGCGGAGTCGCCGCCCGCCTTGTCCAGCCGATCGAGACCGCGCTCGACGGCCGCGGCCACCGCGAGCGCCTGCGGTACGGTGAAGCACACGGTGGCGTTGATGTTCACACCGCGCGCGGTGGCTTCTTCGATGGCCGCGATGCCGGCTTGCGTGGCGGGGAACTTCACCTGAATGTTCTCTGCGAGGCCGCTGAAGTGCAGGGCCTGCTCGACCATGAGGTCACGATTCGGGTAATTCGCGGGGTTCGTCTGAACGGACAACCAGCCCCTGCGGCCGGCAGAACTGTCGTGGATGGGAGCCAGCGTCGCCGCGCCGCGAATGGCCATTGCCTCGATGATCGCCCAGGTCAGCTCGACCTCGGTCCACGTCGGGTTGGACGCCGCCAGTTCGCGGACGCGCGGCTCCCAGTAGTCTCTCTCCTTGCGGAGCACGTCGAGCACGATGGATGGATTTGAGGTGGCTCCGGTTGCTCCGCGGTCGATCGCATATGCGAGCTCGCTGACGGCGCACGAGTCGTTCCAGTACTCCGTCGGTCCCATCTGGACCGTCCGCAGCAAAGGACTATCGGCGACGGTCATGTTGTGCCTCCGGGTTGGTCATGATTAGCGACGCGTTCGTCAGGGATTCCGCGGCAGTCCGTGCCAGAGTTTTCCGCTTGACCAACCCTTGGCTGGTCTATACTCTCACGATAATCGATAATCGATAGGAGCACAAGATGGTCCAGCCATCCGCGGTCCGGCGAGTCGCGGCAACGGCAAAATCAGGGACGGGAGCCGATTTGGCTCTACTAGGAGTCGACAACACGGTACGGCGCATGCCTCTGGCCGAACAGATCAAGGACCGCCTGCTGCAGGCGATTCTCGAAGGACGCATCAAGCCCGAATCGCGCCTGATCGAATTGCAGATATCGCGTCAGTTCGGGACCAGCCAGGCGCCGGTAAGGGAGGCCCTGCGCGGTCTGGAGGCGCTCGGCGTCGTCGAGATCTCGCCCTTCCGCGGCGCACGGGTGCGCAGGCCGTCCACCGAGGAGATCCTGGAGGGCTATGCGGTTCGCTCGGAGCTCGAGTCGCTGGGAGCCCGCCTTGCGGTGACGTTCATAACTCCGGCCGACCTCGACGAGCTCGCCGGCTACATCGACCAGATGAAGGCTGCGGCCAACGCCAAAGACGGCCACGCAGTTGCGGTCGCCGACGCGAGATTCCACTCGCGGATCATCGAAATCGGCGGGAATTCAACGCTCGGGCGCGTGTGGCGGACACTTGAGCCATTCTCAAGAACGCTGATAACACTCGTCATGCCGGGCTCGGACCCGATGTGGACGGCCAGCCTGCACGAGCCGATCCTCGCCGCCCTGCGGGCGGGCGACGGCGACCTCGCGTCCGAAGCTCTGCGCCACCACTTCGCCGACGCGGAGCGGCTTGCGGCCAGAGTCTGGTCGGAGGCGACGGGGGCGACAGCGGGAGCTTCGACCATCCCGGTCGTGGCCAAGCCTTAACCTCGCAAACCCAATACTCCCGGCGGCTAAACGCGACGGGCTCGATATCTGGAGGTGTTCAGGGACACGGGCTCACGGTTTGGAACTGTCCGCCGGCTTGATCGCCGGCTGAATCGCGACGAGTGGGGCGGTGCCGACGAAGAGTCCACGCCCGATGGAGGCAACGGCAATGGCGGTAGTCATCAAGGAAGAGGTCCTCGGCCGGTTCCTCGGTGACGAGGACTTCCCGGTCGAGTGGAAGTCGGAGCAAGAGAAGGAACTGTTCTGGGTCTACGACGACCTGCACTGCCCCCACCCGGTCAGCCCGATGTTCTTCGACATCGGGGGCTGGTGGCTCACCTGCGACCACATGTTCCGACGCTTCGGAACGCCCTTCGCAGTCGATTGGATTACCAAGGAAGTCAACGGCTACCTGTACACAGCGGCCGTCCCCGCCGACCCCGAGATGAAGGTCGACGCCATGGAGTACGGCGCCCGGTACCGCGCCCGCGTCCCGTTCACCGCCGACTACGCATCCAAGATTGGGACGTACCTCGATTGGGTTCTGCCGGTGTACGGCGACGAATTCGTCGACTGGTGGCGCGATCGGCTCCGCCCGGAGATGGAGCGGAACTTCACCTACCTCGAGGGCAAGCTCGCCCGCCAGGACGAGATGTCCCTGGCGCAACTGGCGGCCCTCTTCGAAGACGCGATCGACATCCACGATCGGCATTGGAAGATCCACTGGATGCTCAACTTCGCCCAGCTGTCGGCGACGCTCAACCTCCGAGCGGTCATGGAGAAGACCCGCGGCAAGCTCGACACCGTCCTTCTCGGCCGGCTCCAGAACTCCGCCAAAGATCGCAACTGGGATTCGATCGAGGCGCTCTGGAAGATGAAAGAAGAGGCCAAGGGCGATCCGACGCTCGTCGCCGCCTTCGACCACGAGACGGCCCAGGAGATCATCGCGGCCTTGAAGGCCACGGAGCCCGGCCGGCGCTTCATAGACGGCAGGGTCGCGCCGTACCAGATGGAGTACGGCTGGCACGCGGTCTGGAGCCACGAGTTCATCTTCGCGACGGTTCGGGAGCGCATGGAGCCCGTCATCGAGCTCGTTCGCGGCTACATGGAAACCGACTACGACTACCCGACCACGATCGGTGCTCTCGCGGCCGACATCGACGCCGCTGCCGCCGAGATCCTCGAAGGGCTCCAAGGCGAGGCCCTCGATGAAATGCGCCGCGCCACCGAGATCAACCTCAAGATGGCGCCGCTCACTCCGGACCACCACTTCTACATCGACCAGGGCGCCAACGCCCACGTTCGCCTGGTACTGATCGCAATGGGCAAGAAGCTCGTGGCGATGGGTGTGCTCGACAGCCCCGACGATGTCGTCTTCTTCCGCTATAACGAGCTCCGCGTCTTCATGGGCGATCCCGCCGGCATGGACGGCCGAGCCCTCGTCGCCCAGCGCAAAGCCGATCGGGAGCGCGCCTACACGTTCCGCCCCAAGGAGTGGATCGGTACCGCCACTCCAAGCCAGCTGGCCTTCCCCTACCTCGTCAACTGGGGTTTCCCCGAGAAGTTCTATCGCAAGGAATCGGTCGTGGCGGGCCAGATCAACGGCCTCGGCGCCTCTCCCGGCGCAGTCGAGGGCATTGCCCGGGTCGTAATCCGCGAAGACCAGTTCGACGATGTCCGATCCGGTGACGTCCTCGTTTGCAAGATGACGAACCCAGCCTGGGTCGTCCTCTTCACCAAGATCGTCGGACTCGTGACCGATGCCGGCGGCGCCACGTCGCACCCCGCAGTCCTGTCGCGGGAGTTCGGTATCCCGGCCGTCGTCGGAACGTCCGTCGCCACCCGCGACATCAAGAATGGGGACCGCGTCCGGGTCAACGGCACCACCGGTCTCGTTGAAATCCTCGAGGCGTCGGTACAGCCCGCCAAGTCCGAATTCGGGGTTTGAGAGTCGCCGCGTGCGGCCCGAAGTCCCAAGCGCACGAACAGTCGGCGGCCCGAGCCGCAGGAAAGGAACAATGAACGAGCAGCTTCAACTGTCGGAGGAGATGTCCGCCGAGACCGCGCGTCTTCGGGTGGACGTCTATGGCGGTAGGCCCCGCGAACATGTACTCGAGGACTTGACCTTCCTGAACTACCGTCTCGCCGACGTGCGCATCTCGCCCGAGGTCACCCTGGCGGAGCCCGACATCATCTGGCTCCAGGATGGCGAGAAGTCGATCTCGTACGACGGCCGGACTATGACATTCGAGGGTCCCTGGCCGTCCGGGCCGATCCAGAAGGTAGTAGTCGCGGTCCTCGCTTTGCGGATGGAGGCCCAGGGGCTTCACCCATTCCACGCCTCCGCCGTTCGCTATCGTGGCAAGACCGTCATGTTCCTGGGCGGGGAATCGAACCACGGCAAGAGCATGGGCCAGATCGAGGCCTGCCGCCGCGGCGCGATGCTCGTCTCCACCGAAACCACCATCGTCGACGACTCGGGCCGCGCGGTTAAGGGCTCAAAGGAGCCGTTCATCAAGAAGCGCACCGAAGGCACCGAGCGCTCGGACAAGGCCGCTCCCGAGGCGGGAGTCGCAAAGTTCTTTGGCGAGATGCCCAAGTGGGATATCTTCACCGAGCCGAGTAACGTCGACGTTGTGATCGTGCCCGCCATCGACGGCAACTTCGCGCCGAGCATGGCCGAGATGATCCCGTTCGAGCGCCAATTCCAGACCCTGCATTCTCTGCAGAACTACTTCTTGCTCAACGAGCTCCTTGCCGCCGACTTGCCGATGCCGCTGGTTGACACCGAGAAGCTCCGCAGGGCACGGGCGGCCTGGGTGACCAAGTTCTCCGACCGGCCGTATTACTTCGTTCGAGCCGCGAACCCGCAGGTGCTGCTCGACGAGGTCGACAAGGTTCTCTAGAGCCCGAGGCAAGGAAGAACATGCACGCGTTCGCCTACGAACGGCCGGCGACACTCGCCGAGGCGATCGGGCTCCTGGAAGCCCACGGCTCCCGCGCGAGTCTCCTGGCCGGCGGCACCGACCTGATAATCGGACTACGCGACGGCACGCAGACGCCGGCCGTCGTCATCGACGTCAAGCGGATTGCGGAGCTGTGCCCCGGAATCCGGGACGACGGCGACCGGGTGACGATCGGCGCCACGACGGTCATGACCGAACTGGCCGACAGCGAGCTCATTCGCAGCCGCTATCGGGCTCTGGCCGAGGCGGCGTCAGTCGTCGGCTCGGTGCAGATCCGAAACCGGGCCACGATCGCCGGGAACATCTGCAATGGGTCCCCGGCGGCGGACACGCTCCCGCCCCTGCTCGTGTACGACGCCGTGGTCGTGGCGGCCGGCCCAAACGGCATCCGGCACATCCCAATCGACAGTTTCCCGGTCCGATCGCGAGTTACCGCGCTCCTGCCCGGCGAACTGGTTATCGCAATCGAGTTGCCGGCTACGTCCGGAAGGACGGGCGCCGTCCATCTTCGACAATCCCGGCGGCGCGGTCACGATCTCGCCTCGGTGACGCTGTGCTGTGCCGTGAACGAAGCCGCCGTCACCCGGATCGCTTACGGCAGCGTCGGCCCTCGGCCACTGCTGCGCATCGATGAGTCCGGGGTCCTGGCAGACGCCGCCGGAGACGATGCCGCGAAGGCTGCGATCCTGGAGCGGATGTTCGCCGCGGCTGCGCCATCGAGAAACTCAATGAGGGCCAGCCCGGAATACCGACTGGCGATGCTGCGCGTGCTGGGAACGCGTGGCGTCCGGATCGCGATCGATCGGCTGGCACAGAAGTGAGCGACATGAGCGAAACGCTTTCGATCGAAATTACCGTCAACGGCAGGCCCTACCAACTCGATGTCCCGGCCAGCCGCACCCTGCTCGACCTCCTGCGCGACGATCTCGCGCTCACCGGCGCGAAGGAGTGCTGCGTCGTTGGCGAATGCGGCGCTTGCAGCGTCCTCGTCAACGGCATGGCCATCAACTCTTGCCTGATGCTTGCCGTCGAGGCCGACGGGGCCGAGATAACGACCGTGGAAGGGCTCGCCAACGGCGGCCAGCTCGATCCACTTCAGGGCGCGTTCCTCGACAAGGGCGCGGTCCAATGCGGCTTCTGCACGCCCGGCCAGCTCATCGCCGCTCACGCGCTGCTGGCGTCCAACCCGCATCCGACCATTGCTGAGATCCAGGAGGGACTGGCCGGCAATCTGTGCCGCTGCGGCTGCTACTTCCAGATCACCGACGCTGTCGTCGCGGTGGCGGAAGGGGAATCGCGATGACCTCGACGAGGATCGGCGCTTCGCCTCGCCGCGTCGGTGGCCACGAACGCGTTACGGGTGAGCAGGAATACGTAGCCGACATCCGGCTACCGGACATGCTCCACGCCAAGCTGGTGACGATCGACTGCGCGCACGCTCGAATCGTCTCGATCGACACTTCGGCTGCGGAGCGTTCGCCCGGCGTCAGGCTCGTGATGACCGCGGCGGACCTGCCACAGCCGGTGCCGCGCTTCGGGCCGCAGTTCCAGGACCGGCCCGTCCTGGCGACGGGCGAGGTCAAATACCACGGCGAGCCCGTGGCTATCGTCGCCGCCGAGACGAAGGAGCAGGCGGAACTGGCGGCCCGGCTGGTACGGGTCGAGTACGAAGCGCTGCCGGCGATATTCACGGTAGCCGGGGCCCTCGATCCGGCCGCTGAGCTCGTCCAGGACCCGGGCCTGCGCCCGGACGATCCGCTTGCTCGTACGAATGTTTTCAGAGAGCACGTGATCGCCTGGGGTGACTTGGACGCCGCGGAAGCGGGCCTCGCGGCGGAAGCGGGCCTCGTCATCGAGAACACCTACACCTTCCCGATGGTCACTCATTTCGCCATCGAACCGCACGGCTTCCTGGCCGCCCCCGACGGCGACGGCGTCGCGGTGTGGAGCTCGATCCAGCATCCCAACTGGCTCCAGAAGATCGTCGCCGGGATTCTGGGGATGCCGCTCTCCCGGGTCCGTGTCTTTGCCCCCGACCCCGGCGGAGCTTTCGGCGGAAAGCAGCACACCAAGTACGAGCCGCTGGTCGCCTGTGCCGCACTCCGAGCCCGGCGCCCGGTGCGGCTCATCTTGACCCTGGAAGAAACGTTCCAGGCGGCTCGCCGGGCCTCATGCGAGATCCGCGTCCGCACCGGGGTGCGTCGCGACGGGACGCTGGCCTTCGAAGATATCGAGGCGAACTACCTCATCGGCGCATACGTCGACATTGCCGACCGAGTCGTGAGCAAGGGCAGCTATCCGGGCGCCGGACCGTACAACGTGCCTACCGTCCGAATCATCGGCCGCAGCGTCCTGTCCCACACCGTCCCCTCGACCGCGTTCCGCGGCTTCGGCAATCCCCAGGTCAACTGGGCGGTGGAATCGAACCTCGACGAAGCGGCTCGAGCGCTGGGCATCGACCGCCTCGCCATCCGGCTCCACAACCTCGCCCGCAGGGGCGACGCGTTCATTCCGTTCGACACGCCTGCGGATGGCGACTGGAAACAGACAGTGGAGCGAGCCGCCGCCGCGATCGGCTGGAATTCGCCGCTCCCGCCCGGCCACGGCCGCGGGATTGCGCTGGGGCTCAAGTCAGGGCCGACCACCGGCCTTTCCTACTCGACGGTGCGGCTCCTCGCCGACGGCAGCGCGATCCTGTACGCGGGAACGTCGGACATGGGCCAGGGCGCCAGGACCATCTTTGCGCAGATCGTCAGTCAGGAGCTCGGGGCGCCGCTGGACTGGGTTGCCGTAGTGATGGGCGACACGGCGACTGTCCCGTACGACCAGCAGACATCGGCCAGCCGCTCGTCTGTCCTGATGGGCAACTCCGTGCTGATGGCCTGCCGCTCGATCCAGGCCCAGTTGCGCACGATGGCCGCCCGGCTCCACGAGGTTCCCGAAGAGCTGATCAGCGTGGACCGTGGAATTGTCCACCTGCCCAACCGCGAGGTGCCGATCCTCGAGATCCTCAAGCCAGGACTGGGGCGCCTTGGGGGCGAGCTCACCGGCAACGGCGAGAGTCGCAAGGAGGGCGATATGTCGCACCCGCTGTCGGGCGCGGCCGCATTCTTCGAGTTCAACTGCACGGCTATCGAGGCAGAAGTCGACGAGGACACCGGCGACGTCACCATCGTGCGCCACGTCACGGTTTCCGACGTCGGTAAGGCCCTGAACCCGCTCCAGGTCAAGATGCAGGACGAGGGCGCCGCAATCCAGGGCCTCGGCCACACACTCATGGAGCACTACATCTTCGACGCGACCGGCCGGATCCGGAACCTCGGCGCGATCGACTATCGCATCCCGACAAGCATGGATCTGCCCCTCGAACTGCACAGCGATATCGTCGAGAACGGCGATGGGCCCGGGCCGTTCGGCTCGAAGGGCATGAGCGAAGGGTCGCTGCTGTGCGTCTCGGCCGCGGTGGCATCGGCCGTCCGCGAGGCATCCGGCGCCGTCATCCGCGATTTACCCCTCAGCCCCGAGCGCGTCTGGCGGGCGATACAGGAGCGCGACACAGCCAAATAGGTTTCGTGTGGGCGAGGAATCGCGTCGGCTTGCTTCCTTTAGCCGTTCCTGCCAGTTTCTCGGCCGGATATGCCATTGCCCGGTTCAGCAAGCGGCCGGACACTGCAGATGAACCCAGTCGTGGATGCCACACGCCGCATCCCACGCCAGCAACGGACGGCGAGGCACAACGAAGATGACGTTCCCGCATCTGTTCAGCCCGATCCAGCTCGGCAACATCGAGCTGTCGAACCGCATAGTCCACGTTCCGACCGACATCAGCTCGTCCCACGCAGACGGCGAGGTCAGCGAGCGCGATATTGCCCACCACGCCGACATCGCCCGGGGCGGGGCCGGTTTCATCATCGTGGGCGCGACCACGCCCAACGCCCAGACCGGGCGCCCCACGGTCACGTGCCTGGTCGCCGACGGCGACAACTACGTCCCCGGGCTGGCCCGGCTGGCCGAGAGCATGCACCGCTACGGGGCCAAGTGCGCGGTCCAGCTCCAGCACCCGGGCCGACAGTGCGCGATCCCGCGCTACAACACCCTCGGCGCGAACGACCGCGTCCTGAAGCTGCCGTGGTCCGCAGGCCACGAGATCGTCTACGAGAACGCCGAGGAGAAGGGCAAAGAGATCCGCGCCGCGTCCATCGCCGAGATTCTCGAACTGGTCGACCAATTCTCCGAGGCAGCCTGGCGGGTCAAGCAGGCAGGTTTCGACGCAGTCGAGCTCCACGCCGCACACGGCTACCTGCTTGCAGAGTTCATGAGCCCGGCCCTCAATCGCCGAACCGATCGTTTCGGTGGCAGCTTCGAGAACCGGATGCGGTTCCCGCTTGCCATCATCGACCAGATCCGCAAGAAGTGCGGCAAGAACTTCCCGGTGCTGGTCCGCTACTCCTTCGACGAATGGGTCCCGGAAGGACGCGGTCTCGAGGAGGGCATCGAAACGGCCCGAGTGCTCGAGCAGGCCGGCTGCGCGGCGGTCGACCTGAGCATGGGCCTTCAGGAGAGCGCCGGCGCCGGCTTCGACCCGATGCCGTACCCCCAGGGCTGGGCGACGTACGCCGCCGAGGCGACCAAGAAGGCAATTCGTATCCCAGTCATCACCAGCCACTCCCTGCGAGACCCCGAGTATTGCGAGCAGATAATCGCCGAGGGCAAGACCGATCTCGTGGGCCTATCGCGTCAGATGCTGGCCGACCCTTATTGGCCGGTGAAGGCTCAGTACGGCCGGGTCCGCTCGATTCGAAAGTGCATATCGTGCCTGGGCGGCTGCTGGCAGGAATCGCTGATGGCCAAACACGAGATCGCCTGCTCGATCAACCCGGGCTGCGGCAACGCCGCATTCGCCCACATGAAGCGCACCTCGCGGCCGGTTCGGCTGGCGGTCGTCGGCGGCGGCCCGGCCGGCATGGAAGCGGCGCGTGTTGCAACCGAGCGCGGCCATGCTGTGACCCTGTTCGAACGATCCAGCGAACTCGGTGGCGCGCTGCTGTACTGCTGCCTGGTGCCGGGCAAGGAAAAAATGCGCTGGTACCTCGACTGGATCAGGGACCAGATGCTCGATCTGAAGGTCGACGTTCGCCTGAGCCACGCGCCGAGCCTCGAAGAGCTGCGCGCGTTCGACATCGTAGTGAATGCCACGGGCGCCGTCTCGTACGTGCCCGAGGTGATCGGCAACGCCGAGGATGTCGTGCCGTTCGAAGAGGCAATGGCCTGCCCCAAGATCGCTTGTGACTGCCACCCCGGGGCGCGCAAGATGCACAAGCTCGGACAGCGTGTCCTGCTGTGGGGCGATCACTACCCCGCCGTCGACACGATCTCCTTCCTGGCGGCCATCGGCAAGGACGTCACGGTAGTGACCGAGAACCGCGAGTTCGCCGCCGACGTGGAGGTCATCCACATGTACGTCGCCCGCAAACGCTACGCGCAGGGCGATGCCGAAGTCCTCCAATCGCGCCCGTACAAGTACCCGGTCAAAGTCCTCACCGAAACCACGGTCCGCGAGATCCGCGAGGGCGAGGTCATCCTCCAGGGCAAGGACTTCAGCCGGACCACCCTCGCCGTCGACAGCATCGTCGGCTGCCACACCCGCCCCAGGCTCGAGCTGTTCGAGGAGCTCCGCGCGGCCGGCATGCACGTCATGAATGTGGGCGACTCCGTGCGGCCGCGCAACCTCTACCATGCCGTAAAGGAAGGGGCCGGCATCGGCCTCGAGCTCGACGAGCACCTGCTCTTCAATCCCAACCATGCGATCCTCAACGATCTGCCGATCGACGTGCTCGGCCAGCTGACGCGATCCGAGAGCCCCGCCTATTCGCACCGCCAGATGGTTGCGATCGCGGCAGGGAAAAACGACAAGGTCGTGGCGCCGTAACGCAGCGCCGACCGAGCCCGCTGCCTGCAACCATGCCTGACCTGGAGGTGCCCGAGATGAACCCGACATTGCAGCCGGAGCTTCCCGGGCCCGCGGCGGTCAGAGTCGGCCTCGTCGGTGCGGGTTTCATGGGCGAGACGCACGCGGCCGCCTGGAGGTCGCTGGGCGTTCGGTCGCTGACGGTCTACGACAGTGTTGCGGCCGCGGGCGAACGGCTCGCCGGCCAGTTCGACGCAACCCTGGCCGGGTCCATCGACGAACTTATCGGGGCCTGCGACGTAGTGGACGTGTGCACCCCCACCTACCTCCACCGCGAGGTTGTCGAAGCCGCGGCGGCCGCCGGCCGCTCTGTCATCTGCGAAAAGCCACTGGCGCGAACGGTCGAGGATGGCGAGGCGATGATCGCTGCCTGCCGGACGGCCGGCATCCAGCTCTTCGTTGCGCACGTCGTCCGCTACATCAACGAGTACGCGGCGGCCAAGCAGGCCGTCGAAGCAGGCCGAGTCGGGCGGCTGGCGGTCATCCGCCTGCGGCGAGAGTCGGCACGACCGAACAAGCCCGCGGATCACTGGTTCTTCGATCCGGCCCGTTCCGGCGGCGTGATGATGGACCTGCTGGTCCACGATTACGACTACGCGCGCTACCTGGCCGGCGATGTCGAGTCTGTATGGGCCAGAACCGTCCGGGACGCGAGCGGGTCGGATGTCGATTTCGGCTTCGCCGTCCTGCGTCACATCTCCGGAGCTATCACCCACGTTGCAGGCGGTTGGGTCTATCCATGGCCGGTATTCCGGACCGGGTTCGAAATCGCCGGCGATGGCGGGCTGATCCAGTACGAATCGTCGGATGCGGCGCCGGTGACTCCATATCTCATCGGCGAGCGCGGTGTCGGCGAACCCGGGACAGCCCTCCCGGACAGCCCCGTGGCCGAGAATCCGTGGGCCCTCGAACTGTCCGACTTCGTGGCCTCGATCCAGGGCAATCGACCGCCCAGAGTCTCGGCCCAGGACGGGCTGGAGGCCGTGAGGATCGCGAACGCGGTGATCGAATCGTCACGGACTGGGCTTCCCGTCCGGCTCGTCGCGCCGGCGCCGAGGGAGGGAGTCGCATGAGGCCAAAGCTCTCGGTCGGGCTGGTTTCAGCCGCGCACGTCCACACCGACACGTACGCCGAACTGCTGCAGTCGATGCCGGACGTCGAGCTTCTCGGCCTGGCGGACCCGGATGCGCAACGCGGCCGAGACTTTGCAGCTCTTCATTCGATTCCCTTCGTGGGCGAGCTGCCCGCACTGCTGGCCCTCCATCCCGATGCTGTCATCGTGACCTCGGAAAACGCATATCACCGGCGCGATGTTGAAGCGGCGGCCGCCGCCCAAGTCCACGTCCTGTGCGAGAAGCCCCTCGCGACCACGGTCGAGGACGCGCGCGCGATCGTCGACGTATGCGCTCGAGCCGGGGTCACCCTGATGACCGCCTTTCCGATGCGGTTTGCGCCGGCGATGACGAGAATCGCCGCCTCGATTGCGGCGAACGAAATCGGGCCGGTCCGCGCCGTGAGTGCCGCGAACCAGGGCCAGATCCCAACCCGACACCGAGCCTGGTTCGGCGACGTTGCGCTGGCCGGTGGCGGCGCCGTGATCGACCACACCGTTCACGTCCTGGACTTGCTACGCTGGCTGCTCCGGGCCGAGCCGACCGAGGTCTGGGCCACGGCAAACCACATCCTTCACGCCGACCGCACGGAGGTGGAGACCGGCGCGCTCGTGGCGGTGACCTTCGATGACGGGACCATCGCCACGATCGACTGCAGCTGGAGCCGGCCGGACAACTACCCGACATGGGGCGGCCTGAGCATGGAGCTCGTCGGAGAGCGCGGCGTTCTCGATGTCGATGCGTTCCGGCAGCGCTTCGCCGTCTTCGACGCGCGGGATCCCGGAGCCAGCTGGACCTACTGGGGCACGGATGCCGACCGCGCCATGCTGGCGGCGTTCCTGGCCGCCGTTCGGGATGGAACCGAGCCTCCGGTCACGGGATTGGATGGGCTGAGAGCGGCACAGGTAGTTGAGGCCGCATATCGTTCACTGGACCTGGGCAAACCGGTGCACATGCTCGGATAGGTCGCCCTACGCCACCTTGGGGATGCAACTGGGGCTGCCTTCGCGTACCCTTAGTCGAACACCTCGGCCGTAACGCAGTTTCGTCCCGTCTGCGACCGCCTGGGTTATGCGTCTGATGTCCGGGCCAGCGCCAACGCCCTGTGACGCCGCCCAACAAGTGCCCGGCCCGGTGAGTGAAGTTACCGCGCGGGTCGATGCCCGTCGACCATTTGGGGGTACAACAGGAGCGTCGCGTGGGCGTGTTCTTCTGGCGCTACAACCTCGAGCCCGAGTTTCCGCTGCGCGTGCTCGAGTACGAAGCCGCTCCCGACGACTTGATGCACTCGCACGACTACCTCGAGGTTGCTCTGTGCCTCGAAGGCACCGGCCGCTTCAAGTTCGGCCAGCGCGAGGACCGGATCGAACCGGGAGATGTCTTCCTGATCGATAACTGCGAGGCGCATGTCGCCGTCGCCGACCCGGACGTCCGCCTGCGGCTGCTGCTGGCCCTGTTCTTGCCCGAATTCCTAGCGGCTCCCGGATGCCGCCCGTTCGACTCCGCCTACCTGACGCCCTTTATGGACGATGGCGACGGCACGCGCCGTATTCGGCACGACTCGGCTCTGGCCCAGGAGCTCGTGCCTATCCTGTTCGAACTCAAGACGGCGGCCGAGGGTGGAAACGTGTCGGATCGGTACCTCGTCGACGCAAACCTGCGGCGATTCCTCGGAGTCGTGATTAAACGTCGCGGGCAGGACGGGCCCCGTTCGGACAGCGCCGCCGACGTACAGCAGCAGATGAGCCCCGCGCTTGCTTACGTTGCAGACCATTTCCGAGAAACGATCACCCTCGAGCAGGTCGCCGAAACGCTCCACCTGAGCGCGTCGCGCGTGCGCCATCTTTTCAAGGCCGTCACGACAGTCGGCTTCAAGGAGTACGTGACCAAGCTCCGCCTGGCCGAGGCAAAACGCCTGTTGCTCAACACCGATATCAACATCTGCGAGATCGCATCGATCGTCGGCTATACCAACGTCTACCAGTTCTACAAGGTCTTCAATCGCTACACGCGAATGTCGCCGGCCGACTACCGGCATTACTACATGAGTTCCTCAGGAGGGACCTCGTCCGGATCGGGGCTACCGGTCGGCCGAACCGGCGCAGGCCGATACGTAGCTCTGATGGCGACCGCCGAAGAGGCGAGCTAGTCACGCCCTGCCGCAGCCTCTCCTGCCAGTTTCACAGCCGCTATTGACATTGCCGCGAGAGAGCGCCGACCGCGAGACTGACGGCTAGAGATGCACCCGGACCGGTGCCGGACGCGTCCGCAACGGCGACGACGCGACTGTCACCAGGGAGTTTGATGGCGTTATCCGCATACCTGTTCGGCCCTAGTCGCTCACGTCCCGGCGGCATCCGCTCAACCGCCACGGACGGCCAGGACAGCCGGCGCGACACAGCCCACCCCCCACGCGATCGACGTGCTCGGCCGGGCGACACGTGCCGCCGGACCAGCCGATTCGCGCCGAGGGCTGCTCACGCTCGCGGGAAAGAGCGATCGCCCAAGACATGCGCCGGGAGCCCCGGCTCAGCCTCCTCCAGTTCGTGCTTGACCAACCCTTGGGCGGTCTATACTCTCACGATAATCGATAATCGATGATGCAGGTATCCTGCCTCGGAAGGAGGTGGATAACGAACCCACGGCCCACCGATAGACGAGATCAATGACCCGACGCGCGCTCCAACCAGGAGTTCGCGGCACCGTAGGGAGGTTCCCGTTCATGATTAGAAACGGAATGGTGCGCAGGCTCGGCGCGCTGGCCGCAGCGGCGGTCCTCGTCACAGCATGCTCATCGACTGCCGCAACAACTGCGCCGTCGGGAGGAGCGGGTGAGTCCGCGGCCTCCGGTCAGTCCGCGGCCCCCAAGACGTACACCATCGGGTACTCGAACGGCGGCGGCGTTGGCAACGGCTTCCGCGAAGAGCAGATGTGCACCGCCAGGGCTCAGGCCAAGGCGTCGGGTCAGGTCTCTCAGATCACCGTGACCAGCCGCGTCACAGATGCGGCGGGCCAACTCTCCGACATCCGTGACCTGATCGCCAAGGGCGTCAACGCGATCGTCTTCAACCCGAACGATCCAGCCGCACTCAACCCGGCCCTCGCCGAAGCGCACGCTGCCGGAATCACGACCGTCTCGGTTGACGCGTACGTCACCGACCCGAACACATACAACCTGTACAACAATCAGATCCAGTACGCATACCTTGGCGCGAAGTGGCTGTTCACGCAGCTCAACGGCACAGGCACCGTGTACTACATGCGCGGGCTCGCCGGCAACTCGGCCGATAGCGACCGCAACAAGGGCTTCAAGCAGGCCCTCGCCGAGTTCCCGAACATCAAGGTTCTCCCGACCGTCGAGGGCGTCGCCACCGGATGGGACCCGGCAACCGCCACCAAGTTGATCAACGACTTCATCGCCAGCGGCCAGTACAACAACATCCAGGGCATCTGGACGTCCGGCATGGACTCGATGGTCGTTGACGCAATCAAGGCCGCCAAGAAGCCGTTCGTGCCGATCGTCGGCGCCGACCTCGGCGGGTTCGTCACGCAGCTTCTCGACCCGGTCGGTTACCCCGGCCTCAAGGGCGCAGCCGTCACCAACACTGCCGCCGTCGGCGGCGCGGGCATCTCGGTGGCGCTCCAGCTCCTCGCCGGCCAGAAGGTCGAGACCGACCCGACCGCCAGCCAGCCGAACACCGTCCTCCTCAAGCCGGTCATCGTCGACAACCTGACCGATGCCGGCAAGACCCAGCTCAAGTCCTGGCAGTCAGTCCCGGGACTCAACCCGACCTGGCCGCTCGGCATCCAGATCGCCAACTTCACCACGTACACCCCTGCTCAGGCCATCGCCTGCAAGGGTCCGGGCGAGTAGTCTTTCCCCGACGCTAACCGCTGGGGGATGCTGTTCCACGGCATCCCCCAGCTTCACCCTTCCAGCCGGGAAATCGATGACAGCCACTACCACGGACTTGCTCCTCGAGGCGACCGGCATCTCCAAGACGTACGGCGCCGTCGTTGCCCTACGCTCTGCGTCGCTCGCAGTCCGTCCCGGCGAGGTTCACGCGCTGATGGGCGCCAACGGCGCCGGCAAGAGCACCCTCGTCAAGATCCTCACCGGCGCCATCCGTCCCGACGGCGGCACAATCGCCGTGCGTGGGCGAGAGCGCAAGGTCCACTCCCCGGCCGAGGCGCGCCGTGGCGGCATCGTCTCCATCTACCAGGAGCCGGCGCTCATCCCGGACCTCGACATCCGCTCGAACCTGCGGCTGACCGAAACGCCGATCGAACCTTTCCGGCACTGGCTGAACGAGCTGGGTCTCGAGAGGCTGGATATGTTGAGCCTGGCGCGTCGCTTGCCGCTGGCCTCGCTCCGTATCGTCGACCTCGCCCGCGCCTTGGCCATCGAGCCGGATGTGCTCATGCTCGATGAAATGACAGCGGCATTGCCGGCCAATCTCACCGAACGCGTCCTGGAGGTCATCGGCCGCCAGCGGGGCGGAGACCGCTCCGTGATCTTCATCTCTCACCGGATGATCGAGATCGCCGCCGTTTGCGACCGGGCCACCGTGCTCCGGGAGGGCGAGACCGTGGGCGTCGTCGAGGTAACGGAGCGCTCCGAAGAACGAATCGTCGAACTCATGCTCGGCCAGACCGGAGAGCGCGCCCAGGCGCGAATCGCGGAGGCGAGCGTCGGGAACACGGATCGCCCGAAACCTCGGGTGACCGCCCGCTCGCTCAAGTCGGGCTCAAGGCTGCATGACGTGTCGTTCGACCTGTACCCGGGCGAAGTGCTCGGCGTTGTGGCCCTCGAAGGGCAGGGCCAGGACGACCTGTTCGAGATCCTGGCCGGATCCGAGCGCGCCAGCGGCGGCGAGCTGCTCGTGGACGGCTCGCCCGTCACTTTCCACCACCCCGCCGACGCCATCCGAGCCGGCCTGGTGTACGTGGCGGCCGACCGTGCCGAAGCTCTGCTGATGCAGCGCTCGATCCGCGAGAATATCGCCCTGCCATACACGAGCGGGATCCGCAACTGGGGCCCCATCAACCTTGTCGGGGAGCGCCGAACCGTGGAAGCGGCCGTGGCAAAGCTGCAGATCGACGCCCGCGCCGGGGGCGAAGTTCGCCAACTGTCGGGTGGCAACCAGCAAAAGGTGACGATTGCGCGCTGGGTCGCCGGAGGCGTGAAGACGATGCTCTGCTTCGACCCGACGCGTGGCATCGACATCCGCACTAAGCAGCAGATCTACGTGCTGCTCCGCGACCTGGCCGCAGCCGGGGCCGCGGTGCTGCTGTATACCTCGGAACTGAAGGAGATCCAGCTTGTCTGCGACAGGGCGATCGTGATCTTCGGCGGGCGCGTGGTCAACGAAATCCCGGCCAAAGATGCGAACGAGGCGTCCCTACTGCGCGCCGCGTACAACTTAAGGTCGGACGCGCCAATGCCCGAGACTGTCGCAGCCGCAGCCATCGAGGCTACCGCAGCCATCGAGGGTGCCCAGACGCTGGCCGGCCGATGAGCGCCGCGACCGGCACCACTCGGGCAGCCAGAACGAACCCGGCCGATCCGATTGCCGCGTGGGCGCGACGCAACGGGTGGACGCTCGGCCTCCTGGGGTTCCTCGTGCTGCTGCTGCTGTTCACCAAGTACATCCAGCCTAGATATGGAGTGTTCGGGGTCCAGGGCCTGGCTATTTCCGTGCTGCCGCTTGCTCTCGCCGCCGTCGCACAGGCGGTCGTGGTCATGGGCGGCGGGATAGACCTCTCGATCGGGTCGATGATGGCCCTCACCAGCGTTGTCGCGGCGACGCAGATGGACGGCCAGACCGAGCAATTCGGCATCGTCGTGGTCGTGGGTGTCTTGCTCCTGGGCCTCGTGCTCGGTGCCGTCAACGGCGGCCTCGTGGTCGTCACGCGGGTGCCGGATATCGTCGTGACCCTGGCCATGTCGTTCGTGTGGGCAGGTTGCGCGCTGCTGGTGCTCCCGACCCCCGGCGGCGGTTCGGCCCGGTGGCTAATGAATATCACGAGTGGGTCGTTCGGCAACGAATGGATCCCCAAGGCGGCGGTCCTCCTCCTCGTCGTCGTGGCCGTCATCTGGCTACCCGTTGCGCGCTCCAGGGGCGGCTTGTCCATCTACGCGATCGGCAGCAACAAGCTGGCGGCGTTCAGGAGCGGCGTGCCGGTGGGCCGGACCAAGATCCTCTCCTATGCCCTCATGGGTCTCTTCGCTGCGCTGGCGGGCCTGAGCCTCACCGCGAGCACCGGCATCGGTACGCCCGTTCCCGGGCCGTACACGCTCCTGAGCGTAGCCGCGGTCGTGCTCGGCGGAGTAAGCCTCGCAGGCGGCCGGGGCGGCGTGTTCGGTCCAATAGTCGCGGTCATGATCCTCCAGATGATCCGGACCGACATGACGTTGCTCGACGTGAACACCAACCTGGCGACGGTCCTGCAGGGTGCAATCCTTATCGGAGTCGTAATGATCGGTAGCATCGTCCAGATCCGGCGGGCCCGGGCATGAGCGGTGTCGCCGGTACTTCGACTGCTCGCGGCCGCTGGCTCACATCAGGTGCCTGGTCCGGCCTCTTCCGCGACCGGCCGATGATCCCGCTGCTGGCTCTCCTCGCCCTCCTCGTCGGAGCCAGCGAGATCGTGCGCCCCGGCATAGTGGACACCGAATGGACCGGCGTTATCCTCCGCACCTCCGTGCCCCTCGCGATCCTGGCCGCGTGCCAAACGCTCACTATGCTCACGGGCGGCATCGACCTCTCGGTCGGCGCCGTGGCGTCGATGTCGGGGTTCGTCGTGGCCTCCGTCGTCGGCAGCGCGGGATTGCCGGCAGCCATCGCTGTAGCCCTCATCGCCGCGGTCGTCGCGGGGCTCATAACCGGGATCGGCGTGGGCGTATTCCGAGTCCATCCCTTGATCATGACGCTGGGCATGAGCCTAGTCGTCCTGGGCCTGGCGAACGTGTGGCAGCTCCAGACAGTCCAGACGAACGCGGGCGTGCCCACTCAGGTCCGGTGGCTGGGGTCCGAGGCATTCGCCCAAATCTTCCCGGTCAGCCTTCTGGTCTTCGTGCCGCTGGCCATCGCGATCCTGGTCGGCCTGCGGCGAACAGGGTACGGTCGGATGCTCTACGCCATTGGCGACAACCCCGTTGCGGCGCGCCTGTCCGGCGCCCGGTCGTGGCAGATCCTGGTTGTCCTGTACGTCACTTCGGCGCTGCTGGCGGCGATCGCCGGCCTCCTCTACTCCGGCTACACGAACGTCGCGAGCGTCTCGCTGGTGGACACCGACGTGCTGCCGTCTGTTGCAGCCGCGGTTATCGGCGGAACGTCGATCATGGGCGGCCGGGGCGGCTTCGGAGGGACGATCGTCGGAGTGCTCATCCTCACCGTGATCACTTCGCTGCTTTCGTCGCTCGGTTACCCGGAGGCGGTCCGCCAGGTCCTGTTCGGGGCGATCATCGTCGCCGTGGCGGCAGCCTACACTCGGGTAACTTCCCAGTCGTGACCGGACCGAGATCAAAGGGCGTGGCCCTGTGAGCATGCAGTCGGAACTGGGCGAAGGCCCGGCTATCGTCGAGGGATTGCTCGATGGCGCCCTCGGACGGGTCCGCGCCCTCGCCGCCGAAGTCACCGGCCGCGACATCGATCTGGTGGTCATCGCGGCGCGTGGTACATCGGATCACGCGGCGCTGTACGGCCAGTACATTCTTGGCGCCCGGAACAGACTGCTTGTCGCGCCCGCGGCGCCCTCCCTTGTATCGCTCTACGGCGCCGCTCCGCGCCTCCGGAACGCGCTCGTGCTGGGCATCTCGCAGTCGGGCCGATCCCCCGACGTAGTCGGCGTGATCGAGGAATCGCGGCGCCAGGGGGCGTTGACGGCGGCCATAACCAACGACCCATCGTCCGAGCTGGCCCTCGCGGCCGAACACCTGATCGAGCTCCAGGCCGGTCCCGAGCGTTCCGTCGCCGCCACGAAGACATACCTCGCGGAGATCGCCGTCCTGGCTATGCTGTCCGCGGCTCTGTCCGGCGACGATGCCTCCGAAGAGCAGTTGCGCGCCCTCCCCGCGGCGCTCCGGCTGGCGCTCGAAACCGAGGCGGTTGTGGCGAAGTTCGCGGAAGCTCGCGCCGATGATGACGAGTGCGCGGTTCTGGCCAGAGGCTTCCACTACGCCACTGCTCGCGAATGGGCGCTCAAACTCAAGGAGCTGGCCTACGTGCTGGCGGATCCGTATTCAGCGGCCGACTTCCAGCACGGCCCCATCGCCCTCGTCCATCCGGGTTTGTCGGTGCTTGGCGTGGCGACTACGGGGCCGGCACTGTCCGGCATGTCCGAGATCCTGAACCGTGTCAGTGAGGCAGGCGCCCGACTGCTCGTTCTGTCCGACGACGAGGCCATCTGCAGCATCGGCGACGGCGTGCTCCTGCCGAGAGTGCCGGAATGGCTCTCGCCGCTCGTTGCGATCCTTCCCGCTCAGCTCTTCGCATACCATCTGGCCCGGGCGCGCGGCCTCGACCCGGAAGCTCCCCGCAACCTCTCGAAAGTGACGTTGACGCTGTGATCCAACTGTTCGGCCGCCTCTACGCACCCGACGATCGGGGTTTCTGCGCCGTGGCTGTGGAGGGCGCCAGCATCGTCTCCATCCGGCCGACCGAGACCCAGCCGGCCGGCTCTATCGGCGGACCGGAAGCGCGCATCCTGCCGGGCCTGATCGACATCCAGTTGAACGGCGCCTTCGGGGATGACTTCGCCGACCCATCGGCTGATGTCGCCGGAATCTGCCGGCGTCTACCTCAGTTCGGCGTGACCGCCTTCGTGCCAACGATCGTCACATCCGCCCCAGACGTGTACGCGCCCGCCCTGGCGAACCTGCGCCACCAGCCGGTCTCGGGCGAGAGCCGCATCCTCGGCGTTCACATCGAGGGGCCGTTCATAAGCCACGCCTTTCGGGGCGCACACGACCCCGCGCAGCTCCGGCCGCCTTCGATCGAGGAGGCGAGCAGATGGCTGGAGGCGGGCGACGTCCGCTGGCTGACGCTCGCTCCCGAACTGCCCGGTGCGCTCGCGCTCACTTCGTTCCTGGTCGATCGCGGCGTCCGTGTTTCGATGGGCCACACCGACGCGACCTGGAGCGAAGCCGCCGCGGGCGTCGAAGCCGGGGCAACCCTCGCGACCCATCTCTTCAATGCAATGCGGCCATTCCGCCATCGCGATCCGGGTGTCACCGGCTACGTGCTCGGCACCGGCCTCACGACCGGCTTCATCGCCGACGGCGCCCACGTCTCCTTCGAGGCCCTGCGGATGGTGGCGCGGATCAAGGCGCCCGACGAACTGGTCCTGATAACCGACGCCCTCGCCGGACTCGGAATGCCGCCCGGGCGTTATAAAGTCGCCGGTCACGAGTACGTCTCGGATGGAACGACGGGACGGCTGCTCGATGGAACCCTGACCGGCTCGCTACTGCCGCTCAACCTGGCGCTGCGGAACTTGGTCGACAAGGTCGGCCTGCAGCCGGAGGTCGCGGTGAGGCTGGCGACGCTCAATCCCGCTCGGGCCCTGGGCCTCGACGGAACCCTCGGCCGGGTCGAAGTGGGTCGCGGCGCCGACCTGGTTGTCGTTCACCCGGACTGGCAGGTCCAGGCGACCATCGCCGGCGGCGCTCTCGCCTACCTCGATTCTGAGAAGTCGCGGTGAGTACGCACGCAGACGGCAGTCCGGCCGTGGACAGCCTGGCGGAAGGACTCGATCGCTTCCTCATCGAAGGCCGGATCTCACCTGCTCTCGATCCCGGGTTCAGACCTGCCGTGCTGGCACGCCGGAAACTGATTGATGTCGCCGGCCGCGCCTCGCGAAGCCTGCCGGTGGCGATTGCGGTCGAGCAGCCCGGAGCCTCCGTTTACGTTCACGAGACCTGGGCCTTCGCCGAGGGCGATCCGGCTGGTCCGGCCGGCCACGAGCTTTGCGAACGTCTCGTCAAATCGATGCTCTGGTCCAGAGGTGGCTGCCGGATCTGGGTCGACGGACCGGACGATCTCGTGGCGGCGCTCCGCCATCATTACTCGGCGGATGCGGTCGGCCGCTTCGACGCCGAAATGGTGAAGCGGCATTACGGCTCGCCGCTGGAACTCATCCAGGCTCCACGGACGGCGTTCCCCCACTCTCTCGACGGGCGCGGCGCCTTGGGAGGCGATTTGCAAGGCTGCCGGATCGGGTTCGACCTGGGCGCCAGCGACCGCAAGGCCGCAGCCGTGATCGACGGCGAGGTCGTATTCAGCGAAGAGATCCTGTGGGACCCTTCGAGCCAGAGCGACCCTCAGTGGCACTTCGACCAGATCATGGATTCACTGCGGCGGGCGGCGACGCACCTGCCGCGAGTCGACGCCATCGGCGGCAGCGCGGCCGGCGTCTACGTGAACGACGAGGCCAGATCCGCATCGCTGTTCCGGTCGGTTCCGCCGGACCAGTTCCATCGCATCCGCAACCTGTTCCGGGACCTCCGGGCGGCCTGGGGCGGCATCCCATTCGCGGTCGCGAACGACGGCGACGTAACCGCGTTGGCAGGCTCCATGGTCGCCGGTGTCGGTGGTTTGCTGGGAATAGCCATGGGATCGAGCGAGGCAGCCGGCTACGTCACTCGCGATCGAACCCTGACGCCCTGGCTGAACGAACTAGCGTTTGCGCCGATCGACTACTCACCGTCGGCTCCCGTGGACGAATGGTCGGGCGACCGGGGCTGCGGAGTTCGATATTTCTCGCAGCAGGCCTTGCCGCGGCTTCTGCCGGCGGCGGGCATCGAGGTCGACCCCGCGATGCCGCTACCCGAGCGGCTGGTCAAACTCCAGGAGCTGATGGCTGCCGGCGACGAGCGCGCCGTCCGCGTCTACGAGACGATCGGGACCCATTTCGGCTATGCGCTGCTCGATTACGCCGACTTCTACGACTTCGAGCACGTGCTCCTGCTCGGACGGGTCATCACCGGCCCGGGCGGCGACCTCATCCAGGCCCGCGCCACCGAAGTGCTTGCAGTCGAGGGCATCGCAAGGCCGGTGACGTTCCACGCCGTCTCGGAGCGCGATAAACGGCACGGGCAGGCCGTGGCGGCCGCCAGCCTGCCGCGGATCCCGCAGGTTGCCCCAGAAAGTGAGGGCTGGCGATGAATCTGGAAACCGATCTCCGTGCCGTCGGGATCATCCCCGTAGTCGCGCTCGACCGCGCCGAGGACGCGCTGCCTCTCGTCGACGCCCTCTCCGGCGGCGGGCTGGGCTGCGTCGAGATCACGTTCCGTACGCCCGCCGCCGCGGCCGCGATCGGGGCAGTCCGACTCCACCGCCCGGGCGTTCTGGTTGGCGCGGGAACGATCCTGACGACCGCCCAGGCCGATGCCGCGATCGAGGCCGGCGCGTCATTCCTCGTGGCGCCGGGCTTCAACCCGGTCGTCGTACGTCACAGCCTGTCTCGCGGCATCCCCATCGTGCCCGGGGTCTGCACGCCATCTGAGATCGATCAGGCGCTCGCGCTGGACATGACCCTGCTCAAGTTCTTTCCCGCGGGTCCAATCGGCGGGGTCGCATACATCAAGGCGCTCATCGGACCGTACCCTATGGTGCGCTTCGTGCCGACGGGCGGCATCACCATCGCCAACCTGGGCGAATTCCTGGCGGTTCCGCAAGTTGTCGCCTGCGGCGGTACCTGGCTGACCAGGGCCGACATGATCCTCGCCGGCGACTTCGCGGGTGTCGAGGCACTCGCCCGCGACGCTGTCGCAGCGGTCCTGGCGGCTCGCGGCGGGCTGGCGGCCACCTTGGTTGAATTGTGATCGACCTGGCCATCCGGCCGGCGACGGAAACCCGCTGGGACCTTGTCGCGCTGGGCGAGGTGATGCTGCGCCTCGATCCCGGCGAGGGTCGTATCGCGACGACCCGAACCTTCCGCGCTTGGGAAGGCGGCGGCGAGTACAACGTGGCCCGCGGTCTGCGGCGCTGTTTCGGCATGCGGACGGCGATCGTCACGGCGTTCGCCGACAATCCG
>JANYJG010000212.1 GCA_025358515.1 Chloroflexota bacterium | reverse complement strand
CCGGAGCGCTGGAGTCGCCATCGCCCGCGCGCGTGTCCGCCGTGGTCAAGAAGCGGCCCCGTATAGGAGCGGGTGAGCGGCTGCCCGAAGCTGCCGAGTCCATCGCGCGCGTTCGCCGCGCGTGAGTCAGTCTCTAGCTCAGATCGCCTCCTACCTCGGAGGGCTGTCCGTCTATCTGCGCAACCTGGGCGCCGAGGTACTCGAACCCGACCTTGATCGCTACGACTCCGGCGAGATCGGGTTCGCGATCACGGCCCAGCTGCCGGGGTCGGACGATCCCAAACGCGCGCTGATAACCGCCCAGGAGATCTGGCAACCTGCAGGATCGGGCCGTTTCGAGCGCTCCGAGTACGGGTACGACCTCATCGACTACCCGGCGAACCGGAGACGTGCGTTCCACATGCACGACGTTTCCGAATATCTGAGCCGCCTGGGCGTGACCGCTCACGAGCACTGCGAAGAGATACTCGGCAAGCCGACTTGCGACCACTACCTCGGCCTGCCCGTCTTCACGGGGTACGACGGTTTGAACGCCCTCCTCGCCTGCTGGAGCGACCCCGGACCGCTTGGCTGCGCCGGACTTCGCTGCGCCAGGTGACCGGATGAGGTGTCGTTTTGACGGCTCCGCCGGAGTCCGCGGCCAGCCTGTCAGCCCTTTCTCTAGCGATCCTCCGCCAATGATCTCCACGTCGCCTCTGCCCAGTCGCGATCGTCGGCGTCCTGGGAGCGAATCTGGAGAAGTGCTCCAGCCGCCTGACTTGCTGCAGCGGAGTCGAGCCTGAACGCGTCGTCTGGCTCGGGCCCACCCACGAACACCGCCTGACCGGTGACCCCGTCCTGCTCGAAGGCGAGAAGGCCCGGCGTGTCCTTTGGCCGATGGCGGCTTAGGAAATCGCCCACGTCCATCCGCCCGGAACGGGGTTTGATGGTGGCGAGCAGCACATGCCTCCTCGCATCTTGCGCGACGAAGTACTCGGACGGCGGCGTCGCGAACGACCCAGGCAGGGTCAGTCGCCAACCCTGATTGCGAACAGTCACGTTCCGCCGCCGATAGCCGATCGAGGGCGAGCCTTCGGCCGACGCAATGGCCGATGGCACGGGAGCCCCAACGTACCCGGCGAGTTCCGCCCACTCGGCGGCAGGGTACGCGAGGGTCGGATCCATCGAATAGGCTGTTTCGAGGTCCGCCAACACTCGGCGGATGAATTCAGCCTCGTCGAGGATCGGCTGCCTCCACCGGATCTCGCTCCACATGCCGCACAGGGCGCGGTTAAGGTGGAACTGCGCCCCGACCCCGGATCCCCACCACGGGAATATGTCCTGACCGACTGCCAGGTCCTGGACGACCCGGCGCAGCCAGTCCTGACTTCGAGGCCCGAATGGCGTGACGAGCAGTTCCTCGGACTCGAAGACGACCTCCATGGGCATCGACAGGCCGACGGACATCCCGTCTTCCACGAGCTCATCCACTTTCCGCAGCGTGAACTGGAGCCAGTTCAGCATCTCGTGTTCGAGCTTTGACCTATCCCGGAACGCGAGGTAGTCGGAGTCATCACCTTCACCCCCGCCTGCCACCCAGCGGACGTTGAGCGCGGACCCGAGACGCTCGATGACCTCGACGACGTACTCGTGATAGCCAGGGCCGCCGCCCGACGTTGTCGCCGAGATGGTGAGGCGTCCGCCAGCTCCGACGCTGAGCCGCAGGGGCTCGGCCGCGGGATGAAGACTTACCAGTAGCGTCTGCGAGCCGTCCGACTCGGAGTCCAGCGCGGCCCACTCATGGACCGGCAGTCCCTTGACTACCTCCTCCGCTCGCTGAAAGAGGTCCTCCGGTTTGGGCTTCCGGGACAGCAGCCCGGTCTTGATGTCCGCATGGAGCTGGATGCCGACGCTCATGGTTCCGCCTGCGCTGGTTGGGTACGTCGGAGCCATGATGGCATTCGCGGAGAGTGCCCGAGAGTCCCTTGGGGCAACACTCGTGAGCGAGCCAGCTAAGCTTTGGCCCATGAGGGCATTCATCGTCGGTCGCTCATATGACACTTATGGGGGAGGCCTGCCACTGGCCGCGGCCGGGGACTTGCTCGAGGAGGCCGCCTCGCGAGCGGACTGCGGGCTCGACCATTTCGAGGCGACGGCCTTTCTCTTGAGCCCTGGGATCGCCGCCAGTCATCTTCAGGCGTCTCAGGCGACGTTCGAGGCCGACCGCTCACGCCTGCCCAGGATTCGCTGGGAGCGTTCGAAGCGGAAACTTACGCTCGAGTACGAAAGCCACATCGCCACTGCCCAGGAGATGCATATCCGACACAACTTCTCCCGACGGCTCGTACTGGCGGCCATCGACGAACTGGCAGCGTTCCTGAACGATCAGCGGCCGACGCTCGCGAAGAAGGCCGGCTTGGATGAGGAGCTGTTCATCCGGACCGTCGAGTCCCTGGGGGCGAGCGTTCCCGCGACCGATGCCGACATCGAGACCTTCTACCACGAGCATCGAGCGCGGCTGAAGGAGCTGGAAGCTCTCCTCCCCTGGTGGGAACGGCTGGAGGTCGACTGGAAGAGGTTCCACCCTTCGGCCAGAACGCTCCTGAACGACGAGTTCTTCTGGAGCGAGAGCGACGAGTTCTCACCGCACGGCAATGACACCGGCCACGACCTCTTTGACGATCTGCGCCGATGGCGAAGATCCCACGCCGCGACCCCGCCGCTGGACTTCCTTGCGCACGAGCTGCTCAGATGGGGCTTCGATCCGGCGAAGCAGGACGACGAAATCGACATGTACACCCGCGATCAGGCCGCCATCGCTCTGGCATTCGGACTGATCAAGCTCGAAGGCAGCTGCGATCCCGCGACAGGAGACGCCGCGTTGGCTGCGATCGGCCGGCAGCAGGACCCGTCGCTGGCCGAACGGTTCGGCTGGAGGCCGCCCACGCCGGACATGGATGCGGCCTATGCGAAGCTCCGCGCCGTTCTCGTCTCGATAGCCACGCCGTCACGGATAAGACCATTAGGCCGACCACACCCGTCAAGGGCAATGCAGATGGACAACGGACTCGCCAACCACAGTCGCGCTAGGGTTGTTGCGGACCGATTCGCAGCAATGGGTGCTCCTCGAGGGACGGTCGGATACGTCATCGAGGTCTATCCCGACGGTGCCTACGAAGTTGAGGTGTCGGACTCAGCCGGAAACACGCTCGCCCAGTTCGTGGCTAACAGGGCCGACTTGGAGCTGGACGTGCCACCTGAATCGGGGTCTGTTCTCTCCTGACCCCATGTCCGTTGTCAGTGGCCGCTGTCAGGCCGCCACTGGGCAGTTTCAGTGGCCGCGGATGGGCAGATTCGGTGGTCGCCTGTGGGAAGATTCAGATGTCCCTTGACAGCAGTTTTGACAGACGAGAGCTCCTTCGGGAACCGGCGAATTTGGTACGCACGATGGTACGCAAATAGCCTTCCATTTCGGCCGATGACGGCATAGCCTCAAGCCTGCCTGGCGACGCCGCCTGACCTCGGTCCCATGCGCGGTCGAAGCCAGAACGGCGAAGCGAGGCAGGACATCGGCCCGACGATCGAGCGAGCGCTCGCTGACCCATCAGGGCAGGAGTTCCACCTCGAACCACCGGGCATAGGAAACGGCGGTTGCCGTCGGAGGAGAACAGGAAACATCTAGAGATGGACGAGGAAGAACGGGCCAGTCGGGCCCTTCGCGGAAGGATCGGTGCACACCGACTCCACGCGACACACGACCCTCGCGAGACAACGAAGGCCGCTCGAAGCGCGTTCTGGTTGTCGTTCGAGCGAGAGGTCGATCCCGACGGTTTGCTCGAACCCGAAGAGCGCGCTCGGCGTGCCGGTCACGCCCGAGCGGCCCACTACGCCCGCCTCGCCTATCTGAGCGCTCGGGCACGAGCAGCGCGATCAGCCCAGGAACCACGCGGCTGATTGGCTGGCCCAGCCGAGGATGCGTCCCACCTCATCCGGCAGCAGCTCCACTAACCGCTTGGCCAGTTCAAGACCGAGCTGGTTTCGGCATGCCTGTCATTCGATGGTCGCCGCCGGTATGGCCCGGACGCACTCCAGGTTCGCCGGAGCGTTCGCCGGAGGCCGCGCTTGGCTAGGCGTTAATACGTGGACGAAATGCCCGATTTGAGCACGAAGGAGCGTTGTGGCGGAAGGGAAGACCCTATATGAGCGCTGCCTTCCGAAAGATCGATCCCGCCAGCGCTCAGGCAGTAGATCTATACCCTCTTCC
>JANYJG010000210.1 GCA_025358515.1 Chloroflexota bacterium | reverse complement strand
CGGGCGGCGGGCGGTCCCAACCGGCTGGCGGGTGTCTCGTCCCGAGGCGCTCGGCCCCGGCCCGCGGCGGGCGGCGGGCGGCCCCAGGCGCTCGGCGCCAGCCGGCTGGCGGCTCGTTTCTTGCTCATTGCTCGTGGCGTGAGCGTAAAGCAAGGGCATCGCGGCCCGAGCGCATGCTCTTACCCGATTGGCCCGGTTGACTGCTCGCAAATACGACAAACCATGCAAATTCCTGGCAATGCGGGCCCGATTCCACTAACACACGCACGGCAATCGGCGACGACTGAATCCTGGGGTGTCGACCGGCGGCACATTGCGGTTTCGCCTTGCCTCACGCTCACCTGGCGCTCCTTAAGCAAGAACTGGCCGGGGTTAGGCGGGGCGCGGGCTCCGGCGCCGGCCGAGGCAGGCTCCGGGGCGACCCTCTCCGGGGCGCGTTCGCCCTGGCTGCGACTGCGGCGGGACCTGTTCACGTGACCAGATGTCAGGTTGGGCTGGCTTTCGGGCTCGGTTTCGCCATCGGATTGGCAATCACCTGCGGCGTCCCGACCTGGTCGAAGACGAAATTCACATCAATTTTCAGCAGGTGGGTCCCGTCCTGGGCGTCTTGCGTCCCCGAGAAGCTGGCCGCAACCGGCTTCCCATCCGGAGTGGTCCACAGATCGAGCATGGTCCGGGTCGCCTTTATGCCAAAAGCACCCACGTCGAAGAGGCTAATACGACTTTGATCCGGCACCCACCAATCCGTCGTCTGGAGGTGGTTTAGTGTTTGGCCGTCGCGCATATCAGGTCCAACGAGGCGCAGCATTTTGGCCTCGGTGATGCCGAAGAGTGGGGTGAGCAGCATCGCCGGCGGGATCACAGACCGGGCGACCCACTTGCCAGTCGGCGCGACCCGGTTGTAGTACGAGCCGTTGACCAACCTGAATTCGACGGTCGAGCCGCCGACGGTCAAGGTGCCCGATTCGTCGCCGCCCGAGACGACCGCATCCATCGTCACGATCACCGTCTGCGACGAGCCATTCACGCGCACGTCCAACGTGGACCGGCTCTGGATTTTGATGTGCGCGCTCAGGTTCATGTCGCGCAACTGCGAGAGCGTGGTGGAGACCGACGGCGGCAGCGTAGGCGTGGGCGACGGGCGTTGTGAGGTGCCGAAGATGAGCGCCGGAGCCGGGGACCTATTACCGCCGAATGCGCCAAGGGCATACAGCCCGCCCACGACCAGACCCAGGACCATCAGCATCACGCCCACGCCCACGACGATCCCGGGGCGCGGACGCCGGCTCTGCAAGACCGGTGCGGCGGCGGCTTCGACCTGCATGGCGAAGGGCGTGCCCTGGTACTTGTCGGCGTAAGAACCGGGGTCCGGCGCGGGAGCGATCGGGAGCGGACGGTAGGTGGTTCCGCAGCGAGGGCAGGCCTCCAGGCCGGCTTCGTACACGCCGTGGCAGCGCACGCACCGGACCATGTCGTCCGACATCGACCGTCTCCTCCTAGATGCCGATCTTCCGGTCTCCAGCGGACTCCACCCCGACAAATCGCAAGCCCAGTTCAGAGTACTGCTCCGACTCAGGCTTCGATGGCGCTTCCAGCATGAGGTCGGTGCCCGATTGCGTCTTGGGGAAGGCCATGACTTCACGGATGTTGTTCTGGCGGGCGAGCAACGCGGCCCAGCGGTCGATCCCGAGCGCAATTCCACCATGGGGCGGCGCCCCAAAATCGAACGCCTCCAGGATTCCGCCGAAGAGGCCGCGCATCTTCTCCAGGCTGTAACCCTGGAGCGCGAAGCTGCGCTCCAGCAATTCACGGCGGTGGATTCGGACCGAACCGCCGCCCAGCTCCCAGCCGTTGAGTGCCACATCGTATTGCATTGCCCGAGCCCTGCCTGCCGGGTCTTCGTGGGAGGGCCTATACGGGTCGCCCGATTCGGTGACGAGCAGCGCCTCGTCCTGCGGCATCACTCCGCTGAACGGGTTGTGGGTGGCGTGCCAACGGCTGCCATCTGTGTCCCACTGGTACATCGGGAAGTGGTAGACCCAGCAATACGCCAGCACGTCCGGATCCGCCAGACCCAGGCGCAAACCCAGCTCCTGGCGCAGTCGGCCAAGGACGTCGGCGACCAGTTCGTGGTTGGCGTCGGCGACGATGAGGATCAGGTCGCCCGGGGCAGCGTGAGCGACGGCGGCGATGGCGTCAAGACGTTCCTGGCCCAAGAACTTGCCGATCGGCGAATTGACCGTCCCGTCCGCGGCCACCGACACGTGGGCCAAACCCTTGGCCCCGTAGCGGCGAGCAAACCCGACCAGTTCATCCACTTGGGAGCGAGAGGAGCCGGCCATGCCCGGTGCCGCGATGGCCTTGATTCGGCCGGCGGCGGCGAGCACCTCGTCGAAGACCCGGAAGCCCGTGCTCCCCTCCCCAACGGCGGCGGGCGCCGACAAGGTCGGCAGCGCCGGCGCGACCCGCAACGCCGGCCCTAGGTCCACCAGTTCCATTCCGAAGCGCAAGTCCGGCTTGTCGGAGCCGAAGCGCTCGATCGCCTCCTCGAACGTGAAGCGCGGGAACGGCAGCTGCTGGATCGGCCGGTCGGGCGTCGTCGTCCGGCTGACTTCAACGATCATGGCTTCGACGAACTCCATCACTCGCTCTTCGGTGACGAAGCTCATCTCCAGGTCGAGTTGGCTGAACTCGGGCTGGCGGTCACCGCGCAGGTCCTCGTCGCGGAAGCAGTGAGCGATCTGGAAGTAGCGGTCAAGGCCCGCGACCATGAGCATCTGCTTGAGCTGCTGAGGGCTCTGCGGCAGGGCGTAAACGGTCCCGGGCTGTAGCCGGCTGGGAACGATGAAGTCACGCGCCCCCTCAGGTGTGGACTTGATCAGAATCGGCGTCTCAATCTCGACGAAGCCGGCCCGATGGTGAGCGTCCCGAATAGCCTTGACCATCGTGGAGCGGAGCAGCAACCGGTCCAGGAGAGGCCGGCGGCGGATGTCGAGGTAGCGGTAGCGGAGCCGAACGCTCTCCTCAACCGGCGCATCCGGATCGTTGATGTAGAACGGCGGCGTCAGGGCCTCGCTCAGGATCTCGACCGATTGCGCCCGAACCTCGATCTCGCCCGTCTGAAGCTTGGCGTTCTCCGTGCCGGCCAACCTGTGCGCCGCTTGGCCCTTGATCTCCAGCACGAATTCGTTGCGCGCCTTGCTGGCCACGGCGTGGGCGCTCGGCGACTCGTCCGCGTCCACAACAACCTGGCTGATCCCGTATCGATCGCGAATATCGAGGAAGATGAGACGGCCGTGGTCGCGGCGGCGATGAACCCAGCCGGCAATATGCACGGTCCGCCCGGCATCGTCCGCCCGCAATTCGCCACAGGTGACGTCGCGATACGGGGTGGCGAGGCTGAAGGCGGCTTCGGACGCGGGGCGGGTCTCACTCATGCCACGCATCGTAC
>JANYJG010000189.1 GCA_025358515.1 Chloroflexota bacterium | reverse complement strand
GAGATCTTAACGCTGCTCGACGAGTTCGAGTCTCAGTCGGCGGTTCCCACCCGAGCCGTTGACCTGCCTCGTCCTGCACCTCGACAGGCCCCGGGCGCTTAGGCGACTCGCGCGTCTTCCCTCGGTAGTGAAGCAGGCACTTACAATTGTCGGACTGGATTCCCAACCGCGGCGACACGATAACTGGACACGAAATGCTCGCTCGCCCACGAGGGGCGCCACACCGTATGGAGGTCTAGGCCTTCCAAGCTGAATGTCGCGGGTTCGAGACCCGTCTCCCGCTCCAAATCCCAATTCGCCCTCTATTTGGTGCGGTTTGGTGCGGAAGTGTGAGCGTGACTGACGCCGCGAGTGGTCACGCTCAGCCTTCGGAGCGTTCTACCAGGTGCGCTAGGCACAGGGCGGGCTCGACGAGCGGTTCCAGGCTTATGGCATCGAACGGGGCGTCGAGCTCCCGGAGGATGCCCCGCATCAACCCCAGGTGGACACCGCAGACCACCTCGCCGTGGTCGCGGGCCAGCGTCCCGAACGGGCAGTGGCGCAGCCGGATGGGCTGGACGTCGGTAGCCACCGCGTCTGGAGCGAATCCCGCCTCATCGAGCAGTTCGACGAGCCGACCGATCGCGTTGGTCGTGAGAGCCGTGCCCGTCGGCTCGTGTGCCAGCGCCCGGCCCCAGCGTTCACCGGCCGTAAGCGCCACGCGGGTGCCATCGGGTAACCGGGTGAGCTGCTCGGCCAGAACGCGGGCGAGTGCCTTGTACGCCACTGGGTCCTGCTCGTCCGATCCGGGCGTCGCCGCGTAGCGGAAGGCCGGTCGGCCCCTGCCAATCGGCGACGCGGTATCGCATGTCGCGAGGCCAGCTTCTACGAGCTGGTCGAGATGCTGCCTGACGGTGTTCGGGTGGAGGCTCATGGCTTCCGCCAGCTCGCGGATGCCCATCGGGTGCGCGGACCGGCCGAGCACCAGGAGGAGCCGGGACCGGCTGATTCCGGCCAGGACGCGGTGGCGCTGCTGCGGTGATCTCATCTCTTGTACTTTGCACTACAATATGTGTAAATATCAAGTGTCACGCTGCTACCAGGAGAACCCGATGCCAACGCCTACCGACGCCGAGTCTGCCAACGCCATCCGAGCACATCACGCGGAACTCCAAGCCGCGCTCCGTGAGCGCGTCGTCGCGCTCACGGATGCCGTCCGGTCAGGGCAAGCCCCTCAACCGGCTCAGAGTGCGGTGCTTGCTTTCCTCGACACCGAGCTGCTGCCGCACGCAGCGGCCGAGGAGCGGTCGATCTACCCAGCCGGTGACCGTGGCGTGACCGCGATGCTTGTACAGGCGATGCTCGCCGAGCACCGGAATCTCATCGCCCACGTGGCCGGTCTGCGGGAATCGGCTGACGCGATCGAGGCGGTTGGGAGCGCCAGGGCGATCCAGGCGCTCTTTGAATCCCATCTATCGAAGGAGAACGACCTGCTGCTCCCCGCGCTCATGGCGGACCCGAGCGTGTCGCTCGGAAAGCTGCTGGGCGGTATGCACGAGATCCTGGGCTAGGCCCAGACGGCAGGTCATACGTGCCGGACGGCCCGGACGAGTCTGGTCCAGCACGGAAAGGAACGACCAATGACGCACGATCAAGTGCTCGATGTCCGCACGGTTCCACACGGGGTTCGCCACGCGCAGATCTTCGAAACCTTCGAAGCTCTGGCGCCCGGAGCTGGCTTCGAGCTGGTGAACGACCACGACCCCAAGCCGCTCTACTACCAGTTCTCGGCCAAGCACTCCGGGACATTCACGTGGGACTACCTCGAGAGCGGCCCGGATCTCTGGCGGGTCCGGATCGGCCGCTCCGAAACCCCGGCGGCGAACAAGGGCGTGTCGTCATGATCGCTGATCCTGGTCACGCCCCGGTCCGACGCGAGTTGCCGGCACCACCGCGGCTGGCTCCGGATGAGATCCGCCACACGACCACGCTCACAGTGGAGCGGATACCGACAGCCCGTCAATCCGGGCTCCGCACGGACGTGGGCGTACCGGATGACAGTCGGTACTGCGACACCATCCCGGAGTTGATGATCGAGTTGATCTGACACCCCTCAGCTTCAGCGGCCCAGAGTAGGCCGCCTACAAAGCACGTAGAGGCACACAACGATGGCACAGATACAAGGGCGCTTACGCGACGCACCGGTCGAGCGATTCGCCGGGACCGAGCATGTCTACAACCTCGCCGAGATCGCCGGGCAGCTGCGAGCGGAGCCGCATCCGGCTATAGATGGCCATCGACAGATGACCATCGCCCATCAAGGGTCGGTGGCGCTCGTCCTGTTCGACTTCGAGGCCGATGGACGGCTCGTGGACCATATGGCCGACGGGCTGGTTACGATCCACGCCCTGGCCGGTCATATCCAGGTGAAGACGTCGGAGGGCGACCACGAGCTCGGCGCCGGCTGTCTACTCATTCTGTCC
>JANYJG010000141.1 GCA_025358515.1 Chloroflexota bacterium | reverse complement strand
ATACGCGCGATGCCGTCAATGGCGGCGAGGAGCTCCTTGACGGAGCCGGCAACCTTGGGCATTACGTTCGTTCTCCTGAGCATGCCCGGCGCCGGGGCGAAATGGGCGCACCGTGAAGCCGGGACCGTGTTCTATTGGTGGTTCCTAGATGGTACACGGGCGGCTCGGGCGGCCACCGTGCCGCTTGGACCTTCCCGTGCGTCCGAGCGGACGGCTCAGGCCGGGTCGGTCGGACCGTCCAGGGTGGACGCCGGCGACGGGGGCGTTTCGCCATGATCCGACCGCGCAACATATCGAGCAGCCGCCTAGGGCATCCAACGCTGATCGAGCGGTGCATCCTGAGCCCACATCGCATAGACATGGGTCACATGACGATCCAGGTCTGGCCCTCCTGTTCATCCCATTCGGTTTGTGGGGTTTCGGCAAAGCCGAGCACTACGCGAAGCGCACCGGCAAACTCAAGCGAGTAGGCTGAGGCGTGACTAACGACACTCACATGGCCGGCGTGCTGGAAGCCTGGGGCTGGGACGATCGCTGGGCGGCCGAGTTTGCGCCGTTCGCCGGAGGCGAGTTGTGGCCAGCCCGCGTGATCGCCCAGCACCGCGGCGCCTGGGTCGTTGTCGGCGAACACGGCGAAACCATCGCCTTCCCGACCGGGCGCTTGCGGCACAGCGCCACCGTCGGCGGCCTGCCGACCGTGGGCGACTGGGTCGCGTGCGTGAGCTCAGCGGGTGACGGCAACGCTCCCGCGGGCAAGGTTCCTGCGGGCAAGGTTCCTGCGGGCAAGGTTCCTGCGGGCAAGGTTCCTGCGGGCAAGGCCACCGCGGGCAACGCTCCCGCGGGCAAGGACAAGATCGATGCCCTACTGCCACGTCGATCTGTCGTCCAACGGCGCGCCGCCGGCTCCCGCGCAGGTGTGCAGGTCGTGGCCGGGAACGTGGACGTGCTCTTCGTGGCGACGTCACTCAACGGCGACCTCAACCCGAAACGCTTGGAACGGTACGTGGTTATGGCTCGGGAGTCGGGCACGGACCCGGTCGTGCTGCTGACGAAGGCCGACCTGACGGCTGACTCAGTCGGTGGCCCAAACGCCGATGTGGACGCCGCCGGTGTGGCCGCGCGGCTCGAATCGGAACTGCGGGTTCCCGTGGTCGCGATCAGCTCCCGCACCGGCCACGGGATTGACGCGCTCGCACGTTGGTTTAGGCCCGGCAAGACGCTCGCCCTGGTAGGTTCGTCGGGCGTTGGCAAATCCACTCTCCTGAACCTGATGGCAGGCGAGGAACTGATGATCACGCGCGAGATCCGCGAGGACGACGGGCGGGGCCGCCACACCACCACTCATCGCGAGCTGTTCCGACTGCCTGGTGGTGCACTGCTTCTCGATACGCCGGGTATGCGCGAGCTTGGCTTGTGGGAAGCGGAAGACGGCGTCGACGAAACCTTCGCCGAGATCGTCGAGCTAGCCTTGAGCTGCCGATTCGCCGACTGCTCGCACAAATTCGAGCCTGGATGCGCGATCCTCGCAGCCGTCACGGCCGGGGGCCTCGACGAGGGCAGGCTGGCGAGGTACCGAAGTCTCAATCGCGAGCTGGCCGATCAGCACCCGACAGAGGAACGACGAGCGAAGGAGCGGCGGTTCAACAAAGCCGTGCGCAACGCCTCTGCCGAAGCCGCGGACCGCAGGGCCAACCGCGGCTCGGAGCGGTAAGGGCTACTCGCTCGCGGCGGCTTCCTCGGCCTCAAGACGTTCCTTAAGCGAGGCGAACGCACCGTCCGCCGCCTGCTGCACGGGGCCAGCCATCATCGGCTCGAAGGCTCCGAGCATCCCACCGAGCGTCGCGTCGGCGACGTAAGTGGCGCGCGTCAGTTTCGGTCCGACCTCCGCAAGCTCGATGGAACCGGTTCCGTTGATTGGGCCGCCCATGACCGAGCCCGCGATTGTGGCTGCGATCCGGTTCGGCTCGGCCACATCCGTCAGCTCCATCTCCAAAACGACATTCAGAGGCATCATCGGCGTCTGGGCAGTGACGCTGACCTTGTAGTGACGGTCGTCGATCTTCTCGATCTGGGCCTGGCCTTGGGAGCTGGCGGCGGCGGTCCGGTTGGGGTTGCGGATGGTGTCCCAGACGCGCTGGCGACTGGCTGCGATCTCAGTCTCGCCAGATAGATGCATCGTTCCTCCTGCGGCTGCGGCCGACGAATGCGTTGTGGCGCCAGGCTGACCTCGGCCCGAGACCCGCGACTGGCGGCCCGCGGTGGGTCATCGTAGCCGTTGACGGCAGTGGCGGCCACGGAAGGCGCACTCCCCGAGTCTGGCGGTTCTCCTTACCTCGCCTTTACAAAGGCCCGGCGGCCGCCCCACCAGCCGACGTATGCTCTCGCGGTGAAGACCATCCTCGTCGTCGACGACGAGAGCAACATCGTCGCCCTGGTCAGGTTGTACCTGGAGACCGAGGGCTTCTCGGTCGTGTCCGCGGGCGATGGGATCAAGGCCCTCGAAATGTACGAGCGTCACGCCCCAGACCTGGTCGTGCTGGATCTGATGCTGCCCAAGATGGATGGCTTCGAGGTCTGCCGCGAACTCCGGCGGCGCGGCGACACACCGATCCTGATGCTGACCGCCCGGTCAGAGGATGTCGACGCGATCGTCGGCCTCGAGCTGGGCGCCGACGATTACGTGACCAAGCCCTTCAACCCACGAGCTCTCGTTGCCCGAGTCAAGGCGATCCTGCGGCGCACCGAGGTCACGGCCAAAGGCGGCCGGCCGATCCACGTCGGCAACCTGCGGATCGACCCGCGCCGGCGGGAGGCTTCCGTCGGCGATCGGCCGCTCGACCTCCGGGCCCGTGAGTTCGATCTTCTTGCTGCTCTGGCGCGCGACCCCGGCGTGGTGCTGAGCCGCGATGCGTTGCTCGAGGATGTCTGGGCCACCGATTTCCAGGGCGAGACGCGGACCGTGGATGTGCACGTCGCCGAAGTGCGCAAGAAGCTCGGCGACGATGGTCCGGCGATCGA
>JANYJG010000131.1 GCA_025358515.1 Chloroflexota bacterium | reverse complement strand
CTGCTCGCCAAGCTGCTGAAGGGCGAGATTCGGGCGCGGTCTCGGCGCAATGTGGTGGAGGCCCGCTCCTTCGAGAAGATGCTCGACGAGGCCGTCCGCCGCTACCAAAACCGGGCCGTCGAAACCGCCCAAGTCATCGAGGCGCTGATCGAGCTGGCCAAGACCATGCGCGCTGCCGACGCCCGCGGCGAGGAGCTGAACCTGACCGAGGACGAGCTGGCCTTCTACGACGCCCTTGGCGTCAACGACTCGGCGGTAGCCGTTCTCGGCGACGAAACCCTCCGCGACATCGCCCGCGAGCTGGTGGCCACCGTCAAGGCCAACGTAACCATCGACTGGACGGTCCGCGAAAACGTCCAGGCCCACCTCCGCGTCCTCGTGAAGCGCTGCCTCCGCAAACACGGCTACCCGCCAGACAAGCAGGCGAAAGCCACCATCACAGTCCTGGAACAGGCAGAGGTTCTATCTGAGCATTGGGCGGCGGCGTAGGCAATCTAGCCCACCCGGACCGCCAGGAAACAGAGGCGGACATGAAGAGCTACTACAGAGTCATGCTGGGTCAGGGGAGCATGTTCGCCGACGCGTGCTTCAAGGGCGGGTTCATCGGTGTTGACTTCGAGATCCCGCAGGATCTCACGCAGGACCTCCCGGACGATTGGCGGGCGTTCAACAAGAAGTTCATTCCCATCTACTTGGCCAGCCATGCCGGGAAGACCAAAGTGGGTGCGGGCCTAGCCTGCGGGGCCCTCTGGACGGTGGCCAAGGGGATAAAGGACGGCGACGTCATCGTCTCTCCAGATGGCCAGGGTCACTATCGGGTCGGCGAGGTCGCCGGCGGATACTCCTATCAGGCAGCCGCGTTTCTGCCGCACCGCCGCCCGGTCAAGTGGCTCTCCGACAGCGTTGACCGCTCCGACATGACTCAGCCGTTGCGGATGTCGACGGGCTCCATAGGTACCGTGGCGGACATAACGCGCCACAAGGAGGAAGTCGACGCGCTGATCTCCGGATTGCCGGTTGCTCCCGCGCTCTTGTCCACGGACCCGACCGTTGAGGACCCCGGCGAGTTTGCGATGGAGACCCACCTGGAGGAATTCCTCATCCAGAACTGGGCTCAGACGGAGTTGGGAAAGCAGTACGACATTTACACGGTCGACGGTGAGCGCGTGGGCCAGCAGTACCGGACTGACACGGGTCCGATGGACATCCTCGCGATCAGCAAGGACCAGAAGCGCCTATTGGTGGTCGAACTGAAGAAGGGTCGAGCGAGCGACGCTGTCGTCGGGCAGACCATGAGGTACATGGGCTATGTCGCCGAGGTGCTTGCCGAGGCTGGGCAGACAGTTCAGGGTGTGATCATCGCCCATGACGACGACGTGAAGATCCGTCGTGCCCTATCAGTAGTCCCGCACATCACCTTCTACCGCTACTTGGTCACCTTCAAGCTCGTGAAATCCTGATAGCAAGAACGGAACCCGTCAAGCAGTTTGAGACACGGGTTCAGCGGATGATCTGTGCAGGTTCCTCCTTCGGCTTGTTGATCCAGGCAGGTCCCGGCAGTTGCGGCGGCATCGTCGCCATCGAGGTCAAGGCCAGCGCAGCCCCGACGCCGGACGACGCCAGACACCTGGCAACCTTGCGCGATCGGACGGGCTCATCGTTCGTCGCAGGAGTGGTATTTCACACGGGGCCGCGCGCCTATCGTCTCAGAGAGGGCATCGTGGCAGCCCCGATCAGCGCGCTCTGGTCGTAACCGGATCACCCGCGATCCAGGGCCGGCGAGGACCATATTGGCCCCGGTGTGCCCGCGTATGGGCGCCAGCCGGGGTCAAACGCGTTGGCCACGAAGTGGGTGCCGAAACTTCGCGGTCGTCCTCAGTCGAGGCTGAAGCGGCGCCGTAGCCCAACCTCCCTGTCGCCAAAGATGTGGCCGAGCAGGTCGCCGTCGGTCGGGAGCTCGGCCAGAACGACTTGAGACGCCGGTGCCTAACTCGCCGATTGGTCTAGCTCGCCGGTGCCGTGATCGACACGCCCGACAATGTGTCGATGCTGATGTTCAGCGTCACCTTCTCATGGGTCGTC
>JANYJG010000117.1 GCA_025358515.1 Chloroflexota bacterium | reverse complement strand
CTCCGCGACGAGGTCGCGAGGCGGCCGGAGGTCGAGGTCGACGACGACGGGCAGCCCATAAATCGGTCTGACCGCGGTCCCGGCGCGGGCGGTGCTGAAGGAACGGGCGGCGCCGAGGTTTCGGGCGGTACGGGTGCTTCGGGGGGTTCGGGCGCCGACGACGCCGAGAGTTCCGGCGGCCCTGGGGCTTCGGGTCGAACCGGGGCCCAGTCGAGCCCCAATTCGGCCGCCGGCGACGAAACATTCGGCCGGCGAATCATTCGGCCGAGCAGGATCACGAGGAAGCAACTGTGAGCGGCGAGCTGATCCTGGCCGTGGAGTCCAGTTGCGACGAGACATCCATCGCCGTGGTGGAGGACGGCCGCCACATTCTCGCCAACGTCGTGGCCAGCCAGGTGGCGATGCACGCGGCGACCGGCGGAATAGTGCCGGAAGTCGCGGCGCGGGCCCATCTGCGCTGGATCGTGCCGACCCTAGACGAGGCCTGGGACAACGCCGGTGTGACCTGGGACGACGTCACCGCCGTAGCCGTCACGGAGGGTCCCGGGCTGGCGGGCTCGCTGCTGGTAGGGATCAACTTCGCCAAGACGCTGGCCTACGTCCACGGCAAGCCGCTCGTTCCGGTGAACCATCTGGAGGGCCACCTGTACGCGGCCTGGCTGGCGGACGACACGCGCGAGCTAGCGGAGCCGCTATTCCCGCTGGTGGCGCTGATCGTGTCCGGCGGGCACACGTTCCTGGTCGAGATGCGCGATCACCTGACGTACCGGCTCCTGGGCGAGACAGTCGACGATGCCGCTGGCGAGGCATTCGACAAAGTCGGCCGACTACTTGGGCTGCCGTATCCAGGTGGGCCGGAGATCATGAAGACGGCGGCCGGGGCGGTCCGGAACGATGTCGTCTTTCCGCGAGCCTGGCTGGGAGACACATTCGACTTCAGCTTCAGCGGCTTGAAGACGGCGGCGCGGCGAACGATCGCGGGCGAACGGGCGGAAGGGCCCCCGACGGGGGAGTCGCCGCCGCTCCCCGCAGACCGAGTCGCCGAGCTGGCCTACGGATTTCAGGAATCGGTGGTGGATGTCCTGGTGACCAAGACTTTGCGCGCGGCCAAACAGGCCGGGGCGCGGTCGGTGGTTCTCGGGGGCGGCGTAGCCGCGAACCGGGTACTCCGCGATCGGCTGGCGGACGGCGCGCGCGCGGCGGGCTGCCCGCTGGTCGTGCCGCGACCCGGGCTGTGCACGGACAACGGGGCGATGATCGGCGCTGCGGCAGCGCGGCGCTGGGAAGCGGGGGCGCGAGCCGGGCTGGACCTGGACGCCAAACCCTCGCTGCCGCTGGCCCGCAGGTGAGCGACTCCCCATCTGGTCCGCAAACCGGGCCGGCCCTTGAGGTTCCGCGGAAGCCGCGGCTTGACCCACTGGCCGTTCGCCGCCAGTTGCGCGACGAGGGTCTGCGGGCCCGCCACTCGATGTCTCAGAACTTCCTGGCCGATCCGGACGTGCTTCAATCGATCCTGGATCTGGCGTCGCCGGAGCCGGGACGGCGGATCTTGGAGGTTGGGCCCGGGCTCGGCATCCTCACCGGCGGGCTGCTCGTTGGCGGCGCCGAGGTCACGGCCGTGGAACTGGATCGGCGGCTGGCGGATCGCCTGACCCGCGTCCACGACGCGTCGATCGCCTCCGGCGCCCTGCACCTCGTTCAGGGCGACATCCTGGACCAGACCATGGCCACGTTGATCGCCTCGCCCTATGAAGTCGTGGCCAACGTCCCGTACCACATCACCAGCCCGATCCTGCACCGGTTCCTGGGGGCAGCGCCGCGGCCGCAGCGTCTGATCCTGATGTTGCAGAAGGAAGTTGCGGAGCGGATCTCTGCGGCGCCCGGGGCGATGAGCTACCTCTCGGTCTTCGTCCAATACCACGCGGCTGTGCGCATTGCTTTCAACGTGCCGCGCGAGGCCTTCGAGCCGGCTCCGGACGTTGCTTCCGCAATAGTGGTCATCGAGCCGCATGACCCGTCCGGCGAGCGGCCGCGCCTCTCCCCGACGGAGGAGGAAGATCTCTGGCGGGTGGTGCAGGCCGGCTTCCGCGAGCGGCGCAAGATGCTCCACAACGTCCTGTCACGGCAGCTGCCGTTGACCGGGGCGGAGGTCGGGCGTGCTCTGGCGGAGATCGGCGTCGACGGCAATCGCCGCCCGCAGACGCTGGCGGTGGACGACTGGCTGGCGCTGCGCGTGGCTCTTGGGCCGCTGCCGCCGCAAGGCGCGACACCACCGCAGCGCACCTCGACGCGGGGCACGGCGTGATGGCCGGGAGCGGCGACCGGGGCGGCTTCTCCGGACGTGTCGTGCCCGATCCATCGCCGCTGCATGTGGTCCGCCATGCCCCGGCCAAGCTGAACCTCACGTTGGCGGTCCTGGGCCGTCGTGCCGACGGCTACCACTCCCTGCACTCGGTCATGGTGCCGTTGGCCCTGAGCGATGCTCTAACGGTCTCCGTGGCGCCTCGCTCGCAGGCGGACTCGCTGCGGGTCGTGGGCTTCCCGGTCTCCACGTCCCCCGACAACCTGATCCTGCGAGCCATCGCGGCGACGCGGGCCGCGGTGCTGGCGGGGTATTCCGGGCCGATGGGGGACCGCGCAACCGCGGCGGCACTGGCTGAAGTGCCGCCACTATCCGTCAGGCTCACGAAATCCATCCCTGTGGCGGCGGGGCTCGGCGGCGGCAGCAGCGACGCGGCTGCGGCTATGAATGCGGCTCTGGCGGCTTGGGGCGCCTCGTTGCCGGGGCAGGTGGCCTTGGAAGTGGCGGCATCGCTTGGATCGGACGTGCCGTTCTTCCTGGCCGGCGGCGCGGCTCTTGTCACCGGCCGGGGCGAATACGTCGAACCACTACCTGACCTAACCGGCGAGCCGCCTGCGGTGCTGTTGGTCACTCCCAACTTGCCGGTCTCGACGGCCGCCGTCTTCGCCGCGTACGACCGGGGTGCGCGCCCCTCTCGACGAGACGCGGCTCACGAAATCTCGGATGGCCTGGCCGAGGAGATGCGATCCGGGCTGGGTTCCGCCGACCTGCTGGCTCTGGCCTCAGACTTCGCGTCGGCCAACGACCTGCTGGTCGCCTCGCAGGACGTGGCATCGAACCTCGACGATTTCCGGCAGGCGCTGGCCGAGTTGGTGGATCGGCCGGTCTGCCAATCGGGTTCCGGGCCGACCGCCTGGGTCCTATTCGATTCTCTTGCGTCGGCTCGCAAGGCCGTTCGGTTCGTCCGATTAGCCGTCGCCGATGGTCGCCTATCGTCGCCCGGTGAGGGAGATCCGTTCGTCGAAGCCACCACCATATACGGCCGGGGCGGGGCGACCGGCGCGGTCACAGCCCAGGCTCCCGCGGTTCACACTGCATTCAGCAGCGAAACAAACTCACCGGAAGGAAGGTAGTCATGCCTCGTGAGGTGATCTCGACACCGGCTGCGCCCGCCGCTATCGGACCGTACAGCCAGGCCGTCCTGGTCGACGGCTTCCTGTTCTGCTCAGGGTCGTTGGGCATGGATCCGGCCACAGGCGAACTGGCCGAGGGCGTCGAGGCACAGGCCGAGAGATCGATGCTCAATATCGAGGCGGTCCTGGCTGCCGCCGGCATGACCACGGCGGACATCGTCAAGACCACGATCTTCCTTGCGGACCTGACCAACTTCGCAACGGTCAACGCCGTCTACGCACGCCACATCGCCGAGCCGCCGCCGGCCCGGAGCACGATCCAGGTGGCGGCGCTGCCGCGTGCCGCGGAAGTGGAGATCGAGGTCACGGCCCGGCGCCCCGGCTGACGCCGTGCTACCGTCGATTGACATGAGCCAGCCTTCAGACAGCGTCCTCCCGATAGTCTTGGCCGCGGGTCTCGGGACTCGCATGAAATCCCGCCGACCCAAGGTGCTGCACGAGCTATGCGGCCGGCCGATGCTCGCCTATGTTCTCGACGCGGCTGCTGCGGTGACTGCCCGCCGACCCCTGATCGTGTACTCGCCATCGACGACGGCGATCAAGGATATGTTTGCGGATCGGGCCGATTTCGCGCTCCAGGAGACGCCTCAGGGCACGGCGGATGCCGTTCGATCGGCCTTGGCCTCGGCCCCCGCGGAGGTGTCGGAGATCCTCGTCCTATCGGGTGATGTGCCGCTGGTCGATCCAGTGATCCTGGCCGAACTGGTGGAGTTGCGCCGGGCTCGCAAGGCCGCCATGGCCCTTGTGGCCGTTCAGACGATCTATCCGGAGGGGCTCGGTCGCGTCGTCCGCAGCGACGATGGCGGCCAGGTACTTCGCATAGTTGAGGAAAAGGATGCCACGCCCGAGGAGCTGGAGATCGACGAGATCAACGCCGGGTTGTACGCCTTCGATGTGGAGTGGCTGCGCCGCCGCATCGTGGACGTGAAGGCGTCGCCAGTTTCGGGTGAGTTCTACCTGCCCGCGCTGGTCGCCCTGGCGCGCGCCGACCACCGGCCCGTTGTCTCCGTTGAGGTCGAGGACGATGGCACGCTTTCCGGTATCAACGACCGATCGCAACTGGCCGCCGCCGAGCTGGACTTGCGGCTCAGCATCAACGAGGCCCACATGATGGCCGGCGTGACGCTCATGGACCCGGCCCGGACCTACATCGATTGGTCTGTCGTGCTGGCGCAGGACGTGACCGTGGAGCCGGACGTGGTCCTGCGCGGCTCCACCCGCATCGGCTCGGGCACTCGCATCGGCGCCGGTAGCCAGATCATCGACACGATCGTCGGCGAGAACTGCTTCATCTGGGCCAGCGTGCTCGAATCATCCGAAGTTGAGGACGAGGTCCAGATCGGACCGTTCTCGCATCTTCGCCCCAAGTCGTCCATCGGCCGCAAGGCCAAGCTCGGAAACTTTGCCGAGGTCAAGGCGAGCCGGTTGGAAGCGGGCGTCCAGCAGCACCACTTCAGCTACATCGGCGATGCCGAATTGGGCGAGCGGACCAACGTCGGCGCGGGCACGATCACGTGCAATTTCGACGGCGTCGCCAAGCACAAGACCAAGGTCGGCAAGGATGTCTTCATCGGCTCCGACACGATGCTTGTGGCGCCCGTCGAACTCGGTGACGGATCGCGCACCGGCGCCGGTTCCGTCGTGACTAGGGACGTACCGCCGGGCATGCTGGCAGTGGGCGTTCCGGCTACCATCCGCACCCCGCGACAGCCCCCAACGGAGGTCGGGCCGGGCAAGCCGGAACCTGCGGCGGCCCCGCCAGTCGCGGCCCCGCCCGACAAGGCCGAATGAGCAGAACGGCGCGATGAGCGACACCCTGGTCGAATTCCTGGTCATTCTGATCCTGGTTCTGTTCGAGGGCGTATTCGTCGCCGCCGAGATCTCGCTCATCACCGTCCGGCGCAGTCGCGTCGAACAGCTGATCGACGAAGGCCGCGGCGGCGCTCGCAGAGTCCGGCGCCTGACCGAGGATCCGGGCCGCGTATTAGCAGTCGTCCAGATAGCCGTCACCTTTGTGGGGTTCCTGTCATCGGCGTATGCCGCGGTGAACCTGGTGCCGCCGCTGGAAAGTTGGCTGAGGGGCGTGCCCCTAATTGGTGGTGTCGCAGGCGGCGTCGCTCTGGTCGTGGTCACTGTCCTTCTTGCCGCCTTCACCATCCTGTTCGGCGAGCTGGTGCCCAAGACGCTGGCTTTGGCCCACACGGATCGCTTCGCTATCGTTCTGGCCGGGCCGGTGGACGTACTCGGCCGGATACTGCTGCCCGTGGTCTCCACCCTGACCTTTCTGACGCGAGTGATCGCCGGTGGTTTCGGCGCGGACGTGGCGCGGCGGGCACAGATCAGCACTGAGGAACTCAAGCTGATCGTGGAGCGTGGCGGTGAGGAGGGCGTCCTCGAAGCCGAGGAAGAGCAGATGATCAGCGCCGTCATCGAATTGGGACAGCATTACCTCCACGAGGTCATGGTGCCGCGAACCCATATGACGGCCCTGCCGGTTACGGCCACCATGGACGAAGCGATCGACCTGTTCATAAGTGAGGGCCACAGCCGCATCCCGGTCTACAAGAAGACGATCGATGAGATCGTCGGCGTCCTGTACGCCAAGGACCTGCTGCCGTTCCTCAAGGGCCCCGACCAGAAGCCGGACCTGCGCAAGCTGCTGCGGGCGCCTCTCTTCGTGCCCGAGTCGATGTCCATCGATGACCTGCTCCACAAGCTCCAGGGCCGCAAGGTTCACCTGGCCATCGTCCTTGACGAGTACGGCGGCACGGCAGGCATGGTCACGATCGAGGACCTGATCGAAGAGATCGTCGGTGAGATCCAGGACGAGTACGACAAGGAGGAGCCGCTGACGGTGCGGCTCTCCGACACCGAGGCGCGGATCGATGGGCGGGCGTCCGTGGACGACCTGGGCGAGCTATTCGACCTGAACCTGGCCGAGCTCGAGGACTCGGACGAATACGATACCGTCGGGGGCCTTGTGTACCACAGAATCGGCGGCGTGCCGCGTCCCGGCGACCACGTCCGGCTCGAGGATCAGCGACTGACCCTGACGGTCGAGACGACGGACGGCCGACGGGTCGGGAAGGTGCTGGCGGTCCGCGATCCGTCGGAGCACGGCGCTGATGCCGCCTGGAGTTCGAGCGAGCGATAAGCCCGGCTCGGCGCCTGCCTCGATCCTTATGCCTTGATCACGCTCATGATGATCCCGCGGAGCGACTCGAGGGCTTCCGCGTCCACGACGCCGGCGGCATCAAGCTCGGCCAGAGCCCGATCCCGGTGTTCGCGAGCCTGGTCGCGGGTGTAGTTGCGGCCGCCGAGTCGTTCGATCAGATCGACCGCCTCCGCAACCTGGCCGCCCTGGAGTTGGTCCGTCCGCCATATCGCCTCGAGGCAGGCTCGATCCTCTGCCGTGGCATGTTCGAAGGCGTAAATCACAGGCAGGGTCATCTTGTGCCGGGCCACGTCCGTCGGTTCCTTACCGGTCTTGGTCTGATCGCCCCAAATTCCGAGCAAGTCGTCATTGAGCTGGAACGCGATGCCAAGGGCCCAGCCAAAGGCTCGATAGCGCCGGATCACCGCTTCGTCGTCTGTGGCCAGCAGGGCTCCGGCCTCAACGGAAGCAGCGATCAGGGCCGCGGTCTTGCGCCCGATCATGTCGAAGTACAGCTCCACGGACATCGGTTCGGTGCGCTCGCTGGCCCATATGTCGAGGTACTGGCCCTCACACAGGGCGACGCAGGTCATGTCGTACAAGCGCATCACCCGCAGAACCTTGGCGTCCGAGAACCCGAGGTCCGAAAGCTTGTGTAGCGCCACGCGGCTCAGGGTGAACAGCATGTCACCGGCGTTGATTGCCTGCGGGATGCCGTGGATCGCCCACAGAGTGGCGCGGTGACGGCGCTCGCCATCGTTGTCCTCGATGTCGTCGTGGACGAGGCTGAAGTTGTGGCCCAGTTCCACGGCAGCTGCGCCGGGCAGGGCGCGCCGGTAGTCGCCGGCGATGGAGGCGTACGCGAGCAGCCCGAGCAGAGGGCGCATCCGCTTGCCGGTCGATTCGCTACCGTCCAGACCGAGGTGGTAGAGCATCATGTCGTACAGGCCGGCAGTGGGACCGTCGTGCTGGGCAAGCAGGCGCCGAATTTCCTGCTCCGTCGCGGAAATCAGATCGGGTAGAGCGGTGTGGGTCTGCACGCGCCGATCATACAATCGGTTTCAGGAACCGGACCGTAGCGGCCCGCCAAAATCCGCGTTTCCCATCAGGTGCACCTGAGTCGCCTCGTGCCGCCCCGGCGCCGCCAGAACTGCCGCCGGCGCCCATGCCAATCAGATCGGGCGAACGAAGGTCGTACCGGGCGCGTTCGGATCCGAATCGGTCGGGCCCGTGGCGTCGCCTGTTCGGAACTTAGCTTGAGCTTCCTCGATCTCGATCGCGACCATCTCCATTCGGATGAGGTCGTCGTCCGTTGCCGGCGCGAAGTCCTCGGGCGCGTGGCGTCCCGGGAAGTAGCGATCGGCCAGCGCTCGCATGACGCGCCGCTTCTTCTCCAGCTCAACGACGCGGTGACCCCGGCCGAAGACGATCGCGCTGCGGTAGTTGGCCGAGTGGTTCGGCTCCGTCTTTGACGCGACCAGGGCATCGATCAAGGCCACGGAAATCGTAACCGGGCGGCCGTCGCGCAGCAGTCTTAGCGTTCCGCTGCCGGGCGAACCGTGGAGATACAGATGACCCGCTTCGTAGTGGTAGAGGAACGGGATGATGCGCGGCTCGCCGTCGTCCACGTACCCCACGTGGGCGATCAGCCCGGCGCGCAAGAACTCCTCGATTCTCTCCGGGACTCCGCGCTCGGGGTGGCGACGGATGCGCGTCCGGTCTGTGTGCGGGGTTGGGCCCGAGGTGGGTTGCGCGGACTGGTTGTCCATTACCGCAGGATAGCCGAGCGGCGGCGGGAACGGCGCAACCGGCGTTGGCCGGTCGGGTCGCGGCAGTAACCCGTGCCCTGGGGACAGGCCGTGGTAGCGTGACCACGTGCCCATTCCGCGCATGTACGTCACCGATGCAATCGTCCTGACCCGCTTCGATTACGGCGAGGCGGACCGAATCATGACCCTCTTCACGCCTGGATACGGCAAGCTCAAGGCGATCGCGAAAGGCGTCAGACGGCCGACGAGTCGGCTGGGCGGTTCGCTCGAACCGCTGGCGGAGTTGCGGGTCGCCCTGGCCCGCGGCCGAACCTTCGATGTCGTGACGCAGGTCCAAGTCACCCATGCCTGGCTGCGTCTGCGCGACTCCTTGGAATCCACTGCGACGGCGTGGTACCTGGCCGAGATGGCGGACCGTGCCCTGGAAGAGCGCCACGAGGCGGACGGTCTATACCTGTTGCTGCGCCACTCGTACGAGTTGCTGGACGCCGGCATGGAACCGGGCCGAGTCGCCCGCTGGTACGAGATGCACCTGGCGGACGAGCTGGGCGTCCGGCCGGAAGTGGACCGCTGCGTTGAGTGCGATCGAATGCTTGAGCCCGACGAGGAATTCCGCTGGGTTCCGCCGCTGGGCGGCGTGCTGTGCTCACGCTGCCCGGGGCCGCCACGCGAGCGGGTCGGCCTGTCCGTCGACGCCCTGAAGCTGCTCAAGGCTTACCAGCGGATGGACGTCGAGGCGCTGGCGGCGCTGCGGCTGCGCCCCGAGGTCGAGCGGGAGGTGGAAGGGGCCCTGCGCGACTTTCTGCGCATCTCGCTGGAACGCGACGCCCGCTCGCTGCCATTCCTCGACGAGGTCCGACGAGGAACCTAGGGATCGGGACGCGGCGCACATGCGAGAATTGCGAGCCAGCGCCTGGCGCGTCCGATTAATCGCGGAGGGTTGCATGCAGGTGTCGTCTCAAGGAGGCCGCTCGGAGCCGGCGGATGCCGCACTCATGCGCGCCTGGCCCCTCCGCATCAGACTCGGGCCGCTGTCGCTGCCGCCCCCGCGAGTTCGGCTGTGGTGGTTTGGGTTGGCAGTGGTTGGGCTCTTGCCGATCGCGGCCGCTCTCAACAATGGCTGGGGCGATTGGTCCGCGTTCTGGGCAGCCGGGGGGACCGTCGGCAGCACGAGTCTTATGGACTCGAGACTCCATGCAGCTTGGCAGATGGCGCATGCGGTGCCCGGCGATCCCTGGCGCTACCCGCCGGCATTTGCGTACCTGTTCTGGCCCGCGTCGGCGCTACCTATCGGGCTGGGCTTCGCGATCAACGCGGCCTTGATGCTGATCATGGTCGCACTTGCCGGAATGTTCCTGTCCCGGATCTTCGCCCTGCGGACGGATGTGACCGTTCGGCTTGCGTTTGCGTGGACGCCCGCGCTGGCGGCGATCAACATGGGCCAGAACGCTCCGTTGGCCGTTGTTCTGGCTCTCTGGGCGATCGACGCGCTCCGCCGCGACAGCCACATCGAGGTGGGCCTCGCCAGCGGCCTGCTCATGTACAAGCCCACGCTTGGATTGCCCTTGCTTGGCTTTCTGGTGCTCCGCAGGCGCTGGCAGTCCCTGTCGACAGCGCTGCTAGTGGTCGCGGCCGGCTACGTATTGAGTGTGGCAGCTGCGGCGGGGGATTGGCTCTGGCCGATAGCCTGGTGGAACGGTATCCAACCCTTGCTCGCCGGCGATCTGATATTCAACGCCGACAAGACGATCAGCCTTCCAGGGTTGCTGGGCCGACTTGCCGGCGTGCCGGCATGGCTGCCCTACTTGAGTGCTGCCGTCGTGGTGCTGCTTGCGCTTCGGGGCCTCGTTCGCGCGCCCATCGTGGAAGCCGCGAGCGCCGTTTGCCTGCTAACCCTTGTGGCCGGACCGCGTGTCTGGAGCTACGAGGCCGGCCTGATGCTGCCGATACTGGCCTGGTCCCTGACGGGCGGGCTATCCGAGCCCTGGCGAACTCGGCTCGTCCTCCTGGGGGTATCGATGGGCCTGCTGTGGGTCGTCTCGCCTCTCACCCTCGTAAGTGGCGTAGCCGTCGTCGTGAACGTGGCGATGGCCATGTGGTTGTGGCGGTGGCGCCCGTTCGGGTCCAAGCGGCCGGTCGGCGAACCGGCGGCATTGCTGGCCGAAGGCGCCCGAGTGGCGGGACGTGCGAGAATATCGGCCCAGCCGTTCGATCGCCGTTCATCGTGCCCGAGGAGAACAGAGTGACCGCCGCCAACCCGACAACGGCTGACGATCCTGGATCGTCCGTCGCCAATCTGGAGACCATCGTCTCGCTGTCGAAGCGGCGCGGCTTCATCTTCCCCAGCTCTGAGATCTACGGCGGCATCAACGCCGTATGGGACTACGGGCCACTCGGCGTGGAACTCAAAAACAACGTCAAACGGGCCTGGTGGCGGGCGATGGTCCAGGAGCGCACGGACATCGTCGGTCTGGACGCGAGCATCATCATGGCCCCCCAGGTCTGGGTGACCTCCGGCCACGTCGCCAATTTCAGCGACCCGCTGGTCGAGTGCACAACTTGCCGCCGCCGCTTCCGCTTGGACGAACTGCCCGGCACTGAGAGCCTCACCAGCACCGACATGCTGGACCCGACGGTTGTCCAACGTCTCGGCCTCAAATGCCCTGTGGACGCCGGTCCGCTAACTGCGCCTCGACAGTTCAACCTGATGTTCAAGACTCACATGGGCCCTGTCGAGGAGGCCGGCAACGAGGTCTACCTGCGCCCGGAGACGGCCCAGGGCATCTACGTCAACTTCAGAAACGTGCGCGAGACCAGCCGCAAGAAGCTGCCCTTCGGCATTGCCCAGATCGGCAAGGCGTTCCGCAACGAGATCAGCCCAGGCAACTTCGTCTTCCGGATGCGCGAGTTCGAGCAGATGGAGATGCAGTACTTCGTCAAGCCGGAGACCGCGGCAGCCACCTTCGACGCCTGGATGCCACGCCGCAAGGCCTGGTATGAGCGCTACGGCGTCAACCCGGCCCGCCTCCGCTTCCGCGAGCATCGGCCGGACGAGCTGGCCCACTACGCCAAGAAGGCCGTGGACATCGAGTACCGCTTCCCGTTCGGCTGGAAGGAGCTTGAGGGCATCCACAACCGCGGCGATTGGGACCTGGGGCGCCATCAGGAAGCCACCGGCGAGAACCTCGAGTACTTCGACCCCGCCACGGAAGAGAAGTACGTGCCGTTCATCGTCGAGACTTCGGCGGGCGGCGACCGGGCCGCATTCACGTTCCTGATCGACGCCTACCGCGAGGAAGAGGTTCGCGGCGAGAAGCGCGTGGTTCTGGGATTCAATCCGGAGTTGGCGCCGTACAAGGTCGCGGTCCTGCCGCTGCTCAAGAAGCGCGACGAGATCGTGGAGTTGTGCCACAAGCTGCGCGAAGACCTCGCCACAGACATCATGGCCGTCTACGACGACACAGCGGCGATCGGCAAGCTGTACCGGCGCCAGGACGAGATCGGGACGCCTTGGTGCGTCACGATCGACGTAGATTCGTTGGAGGACGGCAAGGCCACGATCCGCGACCGCGACTCTATGGAGCAGATCCGGGTCGACATCTCGCA
>JANYJG010000020.1 GCA_025358515.1 Chloroflexota bacterium | reverse complement strand
CGACATATCGGTTGTCTCGGCCGCGAGGGCCAGGAGGCGCGCATCGTCGGCATGCATCGCCACCTCAGCCGCCAGGTCCTGCAGCTGATAGCCGGTCAGGCCCAGCTCCGGGAAGACGACCAGGCCCGCCCCGCCCGACCTAGCCTGGCGCAGCAGCTGCGTATGGCGCGCGAGGTTCTCATCGAGCAGACCCAATCGGGGAGCGAGTTGAGCCAGGGCAACGCGGAGCAGCTTCATAGGTCGAAGTCTAGCCGCGGCCGACGTGGAACATAACGAGGCGATCGAACCAGTCGGGGCCCTCTGCCGCCTGGCCGGACCGTCAAATGGCAGTGTTGATGACGGACTGTCTCGAGGCTACGTCTTCGGCAGCCCGAACCGTGACCTCCTCGGCGAAATGACAGGCAGAGTACTGGCCTCCACCAACGTCTCGCATCGGTGGATCGATGGTCGAACACTGCTCAGGATTGCCGAGCTTCTCTCGCAGCCAGCAGCGCGTGTGGAAACGACACCCAGACGGCGGGTTCGCCGGTGACGGGACGTCGCCGGTGAGGATCAAACGTCGCTTCCGTCGGGTGGGATCGGGTTCCGGAATCGCCGACAGCAGAGCCACGGTATATGGATGACGCGGCGTCGCGTAGAGTTCGTCCACGCCCGCGAGCTCCACGATCTTGCCCAGGTACATCACCGCAACTCGGTCGCTGATGTGCTCCACGACGGCGAGGTTATGGGCGATAAAGAGGTACGTCAGGCCGAACTCCTGCTGGAGGTCGCTCAGCAGATTCAGCACCTGGCTCTGGATCGAGACGTCGAGCGCGGACACCGGCTCGTCACAGACGACAAAGTCGGGGTTGAGGGCAAGGGCACGAGCGATACCGATGCGCTGTCGCTGGCCGCCGCTAAACTCGTGCGCATAGCGGTGGATATGGCTCTGGTTGAGGCCTACCTTGGCCAGCAAATCGCGTACGCGGCCGTCTCGCTCCTTGCGGTTCTTGAGGCCATGAACCAGGAGACCTTCACCAACGATCTCTCCAACCGTCATGCGCGGATTCAGACTCGCGTAAGGATCCTGGAAGACGACCTGCATGTCACGCCGGACCGCCTTCATTTCTCGCTCGCCGAGCGAGAAGATGGGTCGACCTTTCAGGTAGACCTGACCGGACGTGGCTGGGATCAGGCGCAGAATCACTTTGCCGAGTGTGGTCTTGCCGCAACCAGACTCACCCACGAGCCCAAGAGTCTCGCCCTTGCGGATTTCAAGGCTGACCCCGTCAACGGCGCGCACATCGCCGATGTGGGAGATGCCGAGGAGCCCGCCCCTGATCTCGAAGTATTTGACGACGTTGTCGATGCGCAGAATCGGCTCGTCCGTCATACCGCCGGAGGGAACCGGAGTTGCGGCCAAGGGATGGGTCATTTCGACGGACTCATGGCGGCGGCTGTCTCCTCAGCGATCGCCCCGGTGGCGTCCGCTCCAATAGCCGGCGGCTTTTGGTCGGCCGTAAGCCAGCAAAGTGAAAAGTGGTTCGGACCAATCTGCTGGAAGGGCGGGGCCGTGTCGCAGACGGGCATCGCGTGTGGACAGCGGCGCTTAAACAGGCAGCCCTTGGGCAGGTTGAGAGGGTTCGGAACGACGCCCTTGATGACCTCTAGGCGCTCGCGCTTCTCTCCCAGGCGTGGGATGGACGCCAGCAACCCGTGCGTGTACGGGTGATGGGGTTGGGCAAATATCGTGTTGACGTCCGAACGCTCGACGACTTTGCCGGCGTACATCACCACGACTTCATCGGCCATCTCGGCGATGACTCCCAGGTCGTGAGTGATGAGCATGATCGCCATCTTATTCTTCTCGCGAAGAGCCTTCATCAGCTCCAGGATCTGGGCCTGGATAGTGACGTCGAGGGCGGTCGTCGGCTCGTCGGCGATCAGCAACGCTGGGTCCGTCGAGAGGGCCATGGCGATCATCACGCGCTGGCGCATGCCACCCGACAGCTCGTGTGGATACTGCTTGGCGCGGCGCTTCGGGTCCGGCATGCCCACATCGCGGATCATCTCGACGGCTTTGTTCCAGGCCTCGCGACGACCCATGTTGCCGTGCAGCGAGACGGCCTCGGCAATCTGATCGCCGCAGGTGTAGACCGGATTGAGCGAGGTCATCGGCTCCTGGAAGATCATCGAGATGTCATTGCCCCGGATCTCACGCATCTCGTCATCGGTGGCATTAACTATGTCGAATCCGTCCAGCTTGATCGAGCCACCCACGATGCGGCCGGGTTTCTCGATCAGCTTCATGATCGAAAGGGCGGTGATGCTCTTGCCGCAACCAGATTCACCGACCACGCCCAGCGTCTTGCCGGCCTCGATCTCGAAGCTGACTCCGTCGACGGCCTTGACTACCCCATCCTGAGTTGGGAAATGGGTATGGAGATCCTCGACCTCGATGAGGTGGCTCGACGTTTGCGCCACGCCGGTCCTGATCTCCTTCATCCTGACACGATCAGCCATGCGTCAGCCCTCGACTCTCTGGCGCGGATCGAGCGCGTCCCGTAGCCCATCGCCAAGGAAGCTAGCCGAGAGCACGATGAGGATCAGCGTGACGCCCGGATATACGATGGCCATTGGCTGGCGGACCATGAAGTCGATGGCGCCAGACATCATGTTGCCCAGACTGGCGTCCGGCGGAGAAATGCCAAATCCGAGGAACGAGAGGGCCGCCTCGGTCACTACGGAGTCGGCGACGCCCAGCGTGCACGCCACCAAAATGGGGGCCAGAGCCCCGGGCAGCATATGGCGAGTGATGATCCGGAAGCGGCTGGCGCCGAGGGCCCGAGCTGCCTGGACATAGTCCGCTTCACGGAGTGAGAGGAAGGTCGCCCGAACGAGGCGAGCCGCCGTCGTCCAGCTGGTCAGGCCGATCGCGAAGATGATGACCAAAACGTTGCCGCCGCCAAAAAAGGCCACGAGCATCAGGATCAGGAACAGGCTCGGCAGCGAGAGGACGACGTCCACGATGCGCATGAGGAGGTTGTCAACCCAGCCACCGAAGTAGCCGGCGATCGCACCGACCGAGACACCCACGGCGAAGATTATCGAGACAGCGGCAAAGCCGACGAACAGCGAAGTCTGCAGTGCCTTCATCAGCCGAAGGAAGTTGTTCTGGCCGATGTCGTTGTAGCCGAGCGGAGCTGCTATCTCCGCTCCTGCGTAGGGCCTTTCGAGATCGGTAGTCTGGTACTGAAGGCCCGTTACGGTGGGCACAATCACGGCCAGCACGATCAGAACGATCAGCATGATCAGGGCCACGACGGCCAGTCGGTTGCGAAGGAAGCGCCGCCGGGCCATCTGCCAGTAGGTACGGACGGGAATTAGATCAACCTCGTCAACCTCGCCCTGAGCGGCATGATCGAGGCCCGGATTCATAGTGCTGTCCATGTGCCTCGCCTCAGTACTTGATTCGGGGGTCGACGACGGCATAAAGGATGTCCGCAATCAGGTTGCCGAGGATGACCATTGCGCCACCGATCATGACAAAGGCGAGCACGACCGGGTAGTCGCGGTCGACCACGCCCATGTATCCAAGGTATCCCAGGCCGGGCCAGGTAAAGATCGTCTCCGTGATGATGGCCCCGGCGAGAAGCGATGGGATGGTGAGTCCGAGCAAGGTAACGATCGGAATGAGGGCGTTGCGCAGGGCATGTTTGGTGATCACGCTGCGAGACGAAAGGCCCTTTGCCCGGGCAGTCCGAATGTAGTCCTGGCGCATAACCTCCAGCATTGAGGAGCGCATGTAGCGGCTCCAGCCGGCGACCTGCTGGATCGTCAGGCTCGCCACCGGCAGGACCAGATGCCAGGCCAGGTCCACTGGATCTTCTTTGCCGAAGGTGTGCATCCCACCTAGCGGAAAGAGGTTGAGGCTGATCGCGAAGGTGTAGACCAGCATCAGACCGAGCCAGTAGGAAGGGACGGCGTATCCGATGGTGGCGAAGGTCGTGATGACTTTATCTTCAGCGCTGTACTGCCTTACGGCGGCCAGCACGCCAATTGGAATGGCGATGACCACCGTAGTCAGCAGGGAGAGCCCCATCAGCATCAGCGTGGCCGGGATCCGATCCACGATGAGGTCCAGGACGGGCCGTCCGTTTGAGAACGAGTATCCCCAGGCGATGTGGTGGCCCTGGTTGTCCGTATTCCAGACCTGGACAAAGCTGGTTAGCCAGCTCCAGAACTGCTCCGGCAGCGACTTGTCCAAGCCGTACATACGATACAGGTTCTGAAGCTGCTCCTCCGAGACGCGCGGCGTCCGGAATTTGTCGATCGGGCTGCCCGGGGCCACGTGAACGATGATGAACGAGATGACCGCTATGCCGAGCAAGATGGGCAGCGCCTGGATCAGCCGCCGTATGACGTACGTTGTCATTGGATAGCGCTCACCTCGGAGCCGTGGCCGCCCGTCATTTCGGGATGGCTTTAATCAGAGTTGGTCGCGGCCGTCTTGAGGCGACCGCGACCAACTGACACTCGTGTCTACCGACTGACTACCGGGAGACGGTCCAGGTGGAGAGGTTCCAGTAGTAGACCGGGCTGGTCAGATCTATCGTGCCCTGAACCGACTTGCTGAACCCTGAGACTCGCTTGTCGGCCCACAGGAAGTAGTACGGGGCTTCGCTGTTGATGAGCACTTCAAACTGATCGTAGATGGCCTTGCGCTTGGTCTGGTCGAGTTCCTGTCGACCCTGAACAAGCAGGGCATCGGCCTGCGGGTTGGTCCAACCGATGAAGTTGTTGCCTTCCTTGAGAGCGGCCGTGCTGGCCTTGCTGCTGTGGAAGATGGAGTACGTGTCGGGATCGATTGAGGTCGACCAACCACCGAGGTAGGTGTCGAAGTTGTTCGGGTAGGTGAGCACGTTCGGGATGAGCACCGTGCCGAAGTCAGACTCCTTCACGATGATCTCGATACCGCATTTCTTAAGCTGGTCAGCGGCAAGCTGAGCGAACTTGACGCGCTGAGGCTTGCCTGCTCGAACATAGAGCGTGGTACTGAGGCGCTTGCCGGCCTTGGCGTAGACGCCATCGCTGCCGACCGCCCAACCTGATGACTCGATGAGGGTCTTGGCACCAGCTACGTCGAGCTTGTACTTCGGGACTGACGTGTTGTACGCCCACGAGGCGGGCGGCTCGTCGGCGTAGACCGGGATGCCCATCCCGCTCGTGGCGACATCCACCGTCTTGTCGTGGTCAACGCACATGGTGAAGGCCTGGCGCAGATTCTTGTCGGAGTAGACGTGGCCCGACCGCATGTTGAAGCCGATGTAGTAGTAGCCGAAGTCCGGATACTGCGCGGCCTTGAGGTTCGGGTCCGCGAGGATCTTGGCCGTCCAGTCGGACGAGACGTCGTATTGCCAGTTGACATCACCCTTCTGGAGGGCAGCGGATCCCAAGGCCGAGTCCTTGTAGATCGGGATGTACACCTTGGCCGGGCCGACCTTGTTGCCGTAGAAGGCGTCGTTGCGAACCAGCTCAATGGACTGGCCGGCGGTGTACTTGACCCACTTGTAGGGGCCGGTGGCAATCGGGGCGTAGGCGTAGTCGATGATCTTCAGAGACGCGGCGATCTGGTCAGTCGCGCTGGAGGTCAGGGTCTTGTTGAGGTCGTGGAGCTGCGCAGCGAGCTGGGTACCGTAGGCAGTGTTGTCAGGGTTGCCCTTGGCATCTTTGTACCCATTCTTGTCCGGCAGCTGGACCTTTGCGGCCTGCAGGATCGGCTCGATCTCAGAGACATAGGTTGCCGCATCGCAGGACGCCGGCGGCGTTTTGGCGCTGCATGCGTCGGCGTTGAGGGCCGCCTGGACCTTCTTGTCCTCAGTGGCGACTGCTGCGGCCTGGCCGCTGGCGGTGCCGGTGAGGCGGGCCATCGAAGCGGTAATTGCCGCCTTGGGCAGGATGTACACCGAGCCAAGGCCGGTCGTTAGGAACGGCGCGAACTTCTGCTTGAGCACGAACTGGACGGTCGAGGGGTCGACGACGGTAGTCGAGGCGACGTTGTCGGCGATGGACGAACAGACGTCCGAGTTCTGGCTGCAGTTCGTCGATGACATCAGGTCGTAGCTGAACTTGACGTCGTCAGCGGTCATGGCCGTACCGTCGTGGAACTTCACGTCGGTGCGCAACTTGACGGTCCACGTCAGGCCATCGGCCGAGGTCACGGGCAGCGACGCGGCGATGTCCGGCACCATGTTCAGCTTGTTGTCGGCCGTGTACAACGCGTTGTAGATCGCGTAGTCAACGTAGGACGAAGGCAGGTCGTTGGCGACGCCGGCGAAGGTCGTGGGCTCACCGTCAATGAGGTACTTGAAGTCGGCCGAGGTGATAACGACCGGGGCCGAGCTCGCCGGCTGAGAGGCCGTACCGGCCGAGTTGCCCGAACTGGGCACGGTAGTGCTATTCGACGAGCCGCAGGCGCCGGCGATGAAAGCCGCTCCCATAAGCATCGCGAACATCCGTCGTGGAAGACTCATCTGCTATTCCTCCTGAACTCTCCATGCCCCCGATGAAACACGGTTCCGCTAGGCCTTTGGGCTCACGACCCCGATTGTCATCAAGTCGTCAAGTCGGGCTGGTGGAAGGGCAACCACCTATTGGGCACAATATACAACCTGCATACTACCCATGCTAAGGATGGGGCCGACTATGGACGCCTCCTTCGCCGACCTCGTCTGGACGGCGTTTCGGATTGGCACTGAAGCCCTGACAGAGCGTCCGGATTCGCTCGCCGGGTCGGGGTGAAGCGGAGCGGTGACTCAGGCAGACCTGAGGCTGGTGATTGCTGCGGCAGGCGACGTCGACAGGCACGTGAACCGTTTTCATCCGACCCACCAATCGCCGATATTCCATTCAGCACCCGAAGACATCGGGTTGCCCGTGAAGTTGTGGACCTTGGAACTCACGAG
>JANYJG010000226.1 GCA_025358515.1 Chloroflexota bacterium | reverse complement strand
TGAGCTCGACGACGCGAGGCGCGCCGGCGCCGTAGCGGCGCGTGAGCACCGCCAGCGACGCCGGCTCGAAGGTCGTGCGGGAAGCCTCGACGACCACGGGGCCGCTCCTAGCCGCCCTGCTCGATGCGGTGAGGCGCCTGTGGAACCTGTGTCTTCGGGGGCGCGCCACGAACCGACGTCGCTCGAAACGCCCAGGCGAGCCTCGGGCGTGAACCCGAAGCGCCGACGTATGGCGTCGCCGTCAGTCCCTCGAAAGCGACCGACGGAAACGGCGAACCTACAGCCGCCGGCGGCAACGTGGGCGGGTTACGGGCCGAGATCTTGACGCGAACGACCTTGGCTCGCGCGTCGGGGTCGGCGTCGAAGACCGAGATTGCCCACGTCGGCAGACCAGAGTCTCGATCGTGGGCCGAAACGCGGCGATGTTGCTTTCGGTAGACATGCCATTCTCCTGGGTTCAGTGGAGTTGTACTCTATTAGCGTAGAGTGATACTCTACCGACATGGGCGACGTCAACGCGAGACCTACCCTGCGGGACGAGCGGGCTCAGGTAACCCGGCGCCGCATAGCCGAGGCTGCACGCGGTCTGTTCCGGAGTCGTGGCTACGGTGCGTCCACGCTCCAGGCAATCGCCGAGGAAGCTGGTGTTGCGGTTCAGACCGTTTACGCGGTCTACGGCTCGAAGGCCGGCATCCTCCACGAGCTTCGTGACACGGTTCTGCGTCAGCCGGCTGCGGAGGCGCTGTACGAAGACGCGATGCGCGAGAGCAACGGAGCGCGGAAGCTCGAGTTGTTCGCAAGCTCGATCCGCCGACGCTGGGAGTTCGGCCACGACGTTGTGGCAATCCATCGCGACGCCGGGGGGACTGATCCATCCGTGCGGGATGAGGTCAAAGAGGTGCTGGGTATGCGGCGCCGAGGCATCGCTCGACTTGCGCAGTCGATGGAGGGCCAGCTGGCGCCCGGCACCGATGTAATTCACGCGACTGCGGTCATCGATGCGCTCACGCTGCCCGAGGTCTATGCCGAACTCACCGGCTTCGGGGGCTGGAGCGCAGACGACTTCGAGGTGTGGCTGGCCGGCTGCCTGAAGACCCAACTGCTGTCCTGATGCGGTCGGGACGAGCCCGAGCCTTCATCTGGCGTTCATGTGAGCCCAGCGGCCTGCGCCGACGAACTCGCACCAGAGCAACAGTGGGACATTCAGGTCGCTACGGGCGGTTGAACTCCTCTCGTCCCGACCAGTTCGACCTCATCCAGTCCGAACGCTTCGGGCAGGCCCCGCGCGGCCGCCTCGAACGTCGATTTTATTATGTCGGGGCGTCTCCGGGGTTCGATCGCGGCCCTCCAACCGGCACCCGTGGAGGCTTAGCGATCTCTGTTTGGCCCGCGGCCGGGCATCAGCTGGGCAATATGCCTACGACGTACGAACCTGCGGGCGCTCGAAGCTGTGGCAGATCTGGAGCGAAAGACCCGCTGGAGAGATCGAGCCGGCCAACAGTGTTCTTTGCAGGTCCGTTGTAGACGTAGACCGAACTGACGCCGGCTGGAGCGACCTCGAGCCCGCAATTCACGGGCAGTACGGCGGGCCGTCCGATGATCGCCCCATCAACGGTCCAGACGCTGAGCGAGACGCCCGCGGCCTCGTCACCCTTCGCCACCGCCACCACGGCATCGTGGCCCAGACCGGGAAGCACGACCGCGCGGAGGAAACTGGCCGCACTCAGGCCAGTATCGATCGTGGCCGTGATCTGCAGCTTGTCAGGATCCAGAACGAGGATCTGAATGGCACGAGTCTCGTCGAGAGCACTCCAGGCCAGGACCATGATCTTGTTCGATGCAGTCCGAGCGGCCGGACCCAGCTTCGAATAGCCGGAGATCGGCGCGGTCTTGCCGGTCATAAGATTGGTGACCGCCGCTGCCCGGCCAGTGAAGCTGAACGCCAGGACGGCGCCTGCGGTCGTCGGCACCAGTGCCGAGACTATGCCCACTCCGACTCCGGAATAGACGCCCTTGTAGCCCGCCGGGGCTTGCCCGGCAGTTGGGTCCACGGCCAGGGTCGGCAGCGGGTAGCTCCCGATCAACGATCCGCTACGCGCGGCCACGACGACGCCGCCCATCTGCACGTATTGCACGCCACCGGACTCGAGCGAGCTCCTTGGGACCGGGATGTCGCTCGTGTCGAGCGACGGAACGGCGACCTTCGCTGCGGCGGCGTCAACGGCCAGTTTCGGCCCACCTGGGCGCAGGACCACAGTGGTCGCGCTCGAAGATACCCGCCATTGGCCCACAGGAGCGGACGTTCCATCCGTGGTCACAGCCTGATTGTCGAGGAAGTCAGTGCCAGTGCCGAGGGCGACATCGGCGCTTGCCGCTGCCGTGGTTCCGCCGGTGACGATCGTTCTCGAGAACAGGGCTCCGTCGTCAGTCGATCGCGCAGCTGGAACCGCGTAGACCTCGACTATCTGACTCGAGCCCGACACGATCGGCGGTGGGCTCAACGTGAACGATGGTGGGGCAGTCGGCGGAATCGATCCGCCCGGTGCGGCGGTTGAAAGAGGCGCCTGGGCAACACAGCCGGCCAGCAGGACAAGACAGGCGACGCCACCGATCCACCGGGCCGGCGTGCGCGCGAAACGACCCGCAGAAGGAAGCAGGGTATTCATCTTGGTCACTCCTGCCCTGACGCCGAGAAGTTCGTGAACTTCGTCGTCTCGGTCAGGGTCAAGCCGGTCGATTGGCAGGCAGCAGTCGCCGGGAAGTTGGACGGCGTCCAGCTCGGCCAGGTGTAGTTCGATCGAATGACCTCCTGGTCGGGCGTTGCGTGCATCTGGACCTGAGTCCACGACGAAGAGTCGCTCTGGACCTCCGCGCCGACAAGTGCGTTCGAAGAAGGCATGCTCGACAGGTGGATCTTGCCGTCGGCAATGTCAAAGCCATCCCAGTAGACGTACCAGTCGTCGGTGCCGAGCGTGTAGTTGTGACCCTGGAACTCGACCTCGTACACCCTTGTGCTTCCTACTGACGGCGTCTTCGAGCTGTCGACTTCGTGGTAAGTGCCTGCGTCGGACCAGGCGTAGTAGTAGTGGGACGTGGTCACTACCAGTTGGGGTCCGTAGCCCTTGTAGTAGCCGACCTCGACCCAGATGTAGGCCTGTGTGGGATCGGAGCTGCCGTAGTAGGAGTAGAGATGCGACAGCGAGAACGCCGTGTTCGGGTGGGGCACCGAAACGTTGTAGGTCACGAACCAGCCGTACTGACCGTAGTAGCTTCCGCCGACGTATTGATGGGCGAAGTCATGATACTGGCCGGTGGATGGACAGGTACCGATGCTGAACGCCGCAGCACGCCCCGGGAACAGCCATGGCGCCAGAAGCGCGACAGCCACGAGGACTGCCAGGCGGCTCCAGCGCGGTGTAAACCCGATCGAAATCATTGATAGACCCCCCCCCGACTGTTGCCTGGTGGACCTGGGGCCCCACCCCCTATCGTCGGGATGTCGCGCAGGTGCAGATTGGCTCGGTCCGTCGAGACTGTCAATAGGGACTGAGGGCGCCGATCCGCAGGCGACCACCCCCGTTGCCGTTGGATACTCGATCGCCTCAGATCCCGCGCCGACGGGTATCGCGTCGTTGGAAGGCGACTCCACTCCAGCCCCTTCGAGTCCGGTGCCGACTCCGACGACCACGCCCACTCCTGTCAACACGGCGCGGACGACCACGCCAGCGCGCCCTCTCGGGAAACCTCCACTGCCTCGCTAGCGCGAAGTTGAGCCAGCCATTGGGTGAAGATGCTGCGGTCTTCGCGCTCGAGGGCATCGTCCTGCTTCTCATCCTCGCGAACATCGATCAGATCCAGAAGCTCCCGGATCGCCGCTTCGGCGTCGTCGTAGTCGGCAACTGGAACGCCAACCACAAAACGTCGCGGGACGAAAGCAGATCGCTCCCTTTCTCGGTCAAGCTGAGCGCAACCGGGCCCGAATCACACAGTGGATCTCGCCTGCTTGAGTATCGGAGCGACTGGATTCCGGACCGGCCGCTGTTAGAAGTAGGGCCTCGAGGACCAGTCCGTTGAGAGGGCGTTCGGCCGGATCGAGCGAAACGCAGCCTCGGAGCAAGTCGTAAGCGCGTTCAGGTACCTTGAGCGACTCGAGAGCCGGCGCGATATCGCCGTAGTCGACCAGCCGATGACCCGCAAGAGCCTCAATCGTGACGACTCCGAGTCCAAACGTGTCGCGAACCGCATCCGACAGGCAGTCGCGCTCCGGAGGCGCATAAGGCGCGGATCCGTAGTTGGCGAGCGTCCGCGAGCCGTCAGGCAGCTGCGTCTTGAGGACGCTGATGCCGAAATCCGCCAACGTTACGGTTCCGTCCGCGGCAACGAGGATGTTTGACGGCTTTACGTCGCGATGGATGATCTGACGTTCATGGGCGGCCGCAAGTGCCCTAGCCAGCGGCAGGGCGACGACCTGGCGGTACCAATCCCAATCTCTTCCCGGGGCGGGATCCTGACTCACCCCGGAATCGACGAGAA
>JANYJG010000171.1 GCA_025358515.1 Chloroflexota bacterium | reverse complement strand
CTCCGGAGTATTCGGACCACGTGGACACGGAATGCATCGCGGCGCTTCGAATCGGAGCACGAACTGAAGGGCTGCGCTCTCGTTCCGATGAGAATCTGTTGGCGGCTGAAAAATAAATTGAAAGCGCCGCCCCGAGGAACGCGAGGCTAAGAACGGTCGTATATTGTCGGCCAAAGAGGAACATAGAAAGCTTCTAGGGAAATCATAGGGGGGAGTTAAGGAAATGTCAAGACGCTAACGAGCGGCGGATTGTCCACAGAAGTGCGACGCCGCCGGCGCGTCGATGTCCCTACGAAGAGCGCTCGCGTCACGCTACGCTTCTCCTGCTGAACCTCTCAGCTACTCTCGTTTCACCCGCCCCTTGTCAGGAGGGCTTCTCATGAAGCCCGACCAGCAGCACCTCGACACCCGCGAGTCCATTGCCTACGCCGAGCTGCTCAAGCTCGCCCACGACGAAGGTCTGAAGTCCATCGCTACCGAGCTCGTCCTCCAGCCAAGTGAGGACAATGGCCGGCTCGCGATTGTGAAGGCTGCCGTCGAGACGGAACGCGGACACTACGAAGGCCTCGGCGATGCCGACCCCGGCAACGTCGACGACTTCCTCGTTCCGCACCTGATCCGTGTGGCCGAGACCCGGGCCAAGGCCCGCGCCCTCCGTGACGCCGTCAACTGCGGTGTCGTCTCCTCCGAGGAGTTGGACGGCGTCGTCCAGAACCAGGTCTCACGCCCCGGACCGGGTGCTCCCGCACCGCAATCCTCGCGCCCTGCGAGGAACGGAACGACCACCACGCGCTCGCGTGGGAACGGATCGTATCGGCCGCGAAGCAACGGAACCAGCAACGGCTCGCCCGAGCCGATGACCGAAGGCCAGCGCCGATATCTGTTCCGCCTCATGTCGGGGCAGGGGTTCCACAAGGACGCGGCCGAGGATCGTCTCAAGGAGCTCTTCGAGGTCTCGGCACTCAACGAGATCACGAAGACGGCCGCGATGCAGATGATCGACCAACTGCTCCAGACCTCCGCCCCCGGAAACGGTGGTGGGAATGGAACAGCGTCGCGTCTTCAGCATTAGCCAGGTCAACTGCTACCTCGGCTGCCCGCTCAAGTACCGCTTCCAGTACGTGGACAAGATCCCGAGACCCTGGCGGGTTGCCGCCATGGCCTTCGGCACATCGGTCCACGCCGCTGTCGAGTGGTTCCACAAGGAACGCATGAGCGGCGGCAGCCCGGAGATGGCCGAGATCCTCAAGGTCTTCGACGCGGACTGGTACGCACAGAACACTGACCCGCTCGTCTTCTCTGAACGTGAGTCGAAGGACTCACTGGCTGAGAAGGGCCGGGCCATGCTCCAGCTCTACGTCGAATCCACGAACGGCACGAGAGCCGTCGCGGTCGAGCAGGGCTGGGAGCTGGATCTCGCCGATCCGGAAACCGGCGAACTGCTGGATGTGCGGCTGCGCGGCATCATTGACCTCGTCGAGGAAGGAGGCGTCCTCGTGGACCTCAAGACCGCCGGCCGGACACTCGAGTCCGGCGGCCTCGAGCGCCACCTGCAGCTCTCCACGTACGCGCTTGCATACCTCTTGATCCACGGCTCGATCCCGAAACTCCGGCTGGACATGTTGCTCAAGACCGCGAAGCCGCGGCTCGAACGGCATGAGACCACCCGGTCGCTCGAGGATCTGGTCTGGACCGCACGGCTGATCCGCGAGGTCGCACTCGCGATTCAAACCGAGCACTTCTTCCCCAACCCGTCCTGGCGCTGCACCGAGTGCGAGTACTACGCCCACTGCCAACAGTGGCGAGGGACCTGGCCCAGCGAGCAGTTCATTCAAGTAGGTGATGGGGAAGGTGTCGGCGAGATCGCTGGCGCGTAGGACCCTCAGCGGTCGTTGCGTGCTATCGGGGGCCACGGACGGCTGTTGAATCAGAAACGCCCGCGGCTCGTCGCACCTTCTCCTGTCTCTTGTTCCTTTCACTCCACCCTGGGCCCACGCGCAAG
>JANYJG010000097.1 GCA_025358515.1 Chloroflexota bacterium | reverse complement strand
CGAGATGATCATGCCTGGCGATAACGTCGACATGACGGTCGAGCTCATCACCCCGATTGCTCTCGAAGTCGGACAGCGCTTCGCAATTCGCGAAGGTGGACGCACCGTCGGCGCCGGGGCTGTCATCACGATCACTGAGTAACCGGAGTCAATATGGCAAGGCAGCGGATTCGAATCCGCCTCAAGGCTTACGACCACCGACTGCTCGATCAGTCGGCGGCGCAGATCGTGGAGACGGCTCAGCGGACTGGCGCGGATGTCGTCGGTCCCGTGCCGCTTCCGACGCGCATCGAGAAGTTCACCGTACTGCGGTCGCCCTTCATCGACAAGGACAGCCGGGAGCAGTTCGAGATCCGCACTCACAAGCGGCTCGTGGACATCCTGGAGCCCTCGTCCAAGACGGTCGACGCCCTGATGCGACTCTCGCTTGCTGCGGGCGTCGACATCGAAATCAAGATGTGACCCGATGAGCATTGGATTGATCGGGCGCAAGCTCGGCATAACCCAGATCTTCCAGGCCGACGGAACGATGATCGCAGTGAGCGTCGTCGCCGTCGAGCCGAATACAGTCACTCGCATCCGGACCCCCGAGCGCGACGGATACACAGCCGTCCAGATCGGGATCGAGGAGTCGGGCAGGCTCACCAAGCCGGAGCTTGGGCAACTCAAGAACTTGCCCAAGCTATCCGTCCTGCGCGAGTTCCGCCTCGAGGACTCGCCGGACGCGGAGTTCACCGTGGGCCAGAAGCTGGACGTAACTCTCTTTGCCGCCGGCGACCTCATTGACGTCACGGGCGTGTCAAAGGGCAAGGGCTTCGCTGGCCACATCAAGCGCCATCATTTCCACCGCGGGCCCAAGACCCACGGTTCCGACCATCACCGCGCGCCCGGTTCGATCGGCCCTGGCACCACGCCGGGGCGCGTCTACAAGGGCATGCGCATGGCCGGCCACCTGGGTGACGCCCGCGCCACCGTCAAGAAGCTGCGGGTAGTCCGCGCGGACTCCGAGCGCAACCTGTTGCTCGTCAAGGGAGCCGTCCCCGGCGCCCTCAACGGGCTGCTTCTCGTGAAGAAGGCCTGAGCATGCCAACCACAACCCTCTACGCCAGGACCGGCGAGGCGATCGGCGAAGTCGAGCTCTCCGATGAGCTCTTCTCAGCACCGATCAACGTCGCCGTCCTGCACCAGGTAGTGACGGCCCAACTGGCCGGCCGTCACCTCGGAACGCACGACACGAAACGACGCGGTGAAGTCGCCGGCGGCGGTAAGAAACCGTACCGCCAGAAGGGGACCGGCCGCGCCCGCCAGGGATCGATCCGGTCGCCACAGTTCCGCGGCGGCGGCGTGGTCTTCGGACCGCACCCGCGCTCGTACGTGCAGCGCCTTCCTCGTCAGATGAGGCGACTCGCATTGTGCGGCGCCCTGACGGCCAAACTCGATGACGGTGCAATTTGCGTTGTCGACGGGTTTGGGCTCGAGGCTCCCAAGACGCGCGACATTGTCGGCATTTTGGCCGCTCTCGGACGGGCTGAAGGTCGGGTGCTGATCGTGGCCCCCGGCACGGACGAGACCCTAATCCTCAGCGCCCGGAACCTGCCGCGGGTTGAGGTCATCCGGGCCGACTCGCTGAACGTCGTGGCTCTGCTCAACGCGGACACTGTCCTGATCGAGCAGCCCGCCCTGAGCCGGATGGAAGAGGTGTACGCGTGAGCCTGACAGCGCACGAGATCGTCCTCCGTCCGATCATCAGCGAGAAGTCGATGGACGAGGCCCAGCATTTCAAGTACACGTTCGCCGTCCACGACGACGCCAACAAGATCCAGATCAAAGCGGCCGTCGAGGAGCTATTCAAGGTCAACGTGACCGCGGTGAACGTCCTGATGACGCAATCTAAGCAGAAGCGAGGCGGGACGCGCCGCAGCCGGGTTGCCGGGCGCACGACCCCGTGGCGCAAGGCAATCGTGACTCTGGTCTCTGGCCAGAAGATCGAGTTCTTCGAGGCCGCCTGAGATGCCGCTGCGCAGTTACAAAGCAACCTCGGCGGGCCGCCGGTTCATGACCCGCTCGACATTCGAGGAAATCACCACAACTGAACCCTACAAGCCGTTGCTGGAGCCCCAGATCCGCGGTTCTGGGCGCAACAACGACGGCCACATCTCCGTTCGCCATCGCGGTGGCGGAGAGAAGCGCCACTACCGGATCATCGACTTCAAGCGCGACAAGTTCAACGTGCCCGCCAAGCTGGCCACCATTGAGTACGATCCCAACCGGTCGGCTCGCATCGGCCTGCTGCACTACAAGGACGGCGAGAAGCGCTACATGCTCCTGCCCCACGGTCTCAAGGTTGGCGACGTCATCGTCGCCGGTCCCGAGGCTGAGGCGCGGGTCGGCAATGCGCTACCGCTGGCAAACATCCCGCTCGGCACGACAATCCACAACATCGAGCTCGTTCCCGGCAAGGGCGGACAGATTGTCCGATCCGCCGGTGTCGCAGCCCAACTCCTCGCCAAAGAGGGTGATTTCGCCGCCGTGCGGCTTCCCTCGGGCGAGGTTCGTCGGATCAGCCTCCGCTGTATGGCGACCATCGGCCAGGTCTCGAATCTCGATCACGAGAATCAGAGCATTGGTAAGGCAGGACGCGCACGGCACATGGGCCTTCGGCCTGAAGTCCGCGGCGTTGTCATGAACCCGAGGGACCATCCACACGGTGGTGGCGAGGGCAAGTCGCCCACAGGGATGCCGCCCAAGACGCCGTGGGGCAAGCCCGCCATGGGCTACCGCACCCGGCTCGGCAAGAAGGCTTCGAGCAGACTAATCATCCGCTCGCGCCACGGCAAGTCGTAAGGCAGAGGAGAGAGGCATGTCGCGTTCGGTCAAGAAGGGACCGTTCGTCGAGCCGCGGCTCCTCGGCCGCGTCCAGACGATGAACAAGCGCAACGAGAAGAAGGTCATCAAGACCTGGTCTCGAGCGTCGGTGATCTTTCCCGATTTCATCGGGCACACGGTCGCCGTCTATAACGGCAAGAAGCACATCCCGGTCTACGTGACCGAGAACATGGTCGGCCATCGACTTGGTGAGTTCTCACCGACCCGCACGTTCCGCGGGCACGGAAAGCACACCGAGCGGTCGAGCGCCCTCAAGTAGGAGCCTAGAAGGTGCGCGTTTCCGCAACAGCCAAGTACCTCATGGGTTCCTCGCGAAAGGCCCGGCTCGTCACCAATGCGATCAAGGGCAAGCGCGTCGAGGAGGCCTCAGCTCTCCTGCGGTTCATGCCGCAGGCCGCAGCCCGCGACGTCGCTCGCGTTCTAAAGAGCGCGACCGCCAACGCGGAGAACAACCACAACCTGTCCGCCGAGGACCTGGTAGTGGCCGACGCAATAGCGAATATGGGCCCCGGTGTTCACAAGCGCTGGCAGCCGCGGGCTCAGGGTCGGGCGTTCCCGATCCACAAGCCCATGACTCATATCACCATCGTCGTCGAAGACCGGGAGGCCTAGATGGGACACAAGGTTCACCCGTACGGCTTCCGGCTGGGTGTGTCTCGCACCTGGACGGCGAAGTGGTACGCGGATAAGGATTACACGGACCTCCTCAAGGAGGACATCTCGATCCGCCTGCTCGTGACCAAGCGTTTGGCCAGTGCGAGCGTCAGCGGGGTCGAGATCGAGCGTGGCATCAACCACGTCACGGTCACGATCCACACCGCCAAGCCCGGCATCGTTATCGGCAAGGGCGGCGCCAACGTCGAGCTGCTTCGCCAGCAGGTCGGCGCGCTGACTACCCGCAAGGTCAAGCTCGAGGTCAAGGAGATCCGCCAGCCGGAGCTCGACGCCGGCCTCGTCGCTGCCAACATCAGCCAGCAGCTGGCTCGCCGAATTGCCTTCAAGAAGGCCATGAAGCAGGCCGTGCAGCGGACTATGAAGGCCGGCGCGAAGGGCGTGAAGATCGCTGTTGCGGGCCGCCTCGGCGGTTCGGAAATGGCTCGTCGCGAGTGGGACAAGGAAGGCCGAATCCCGCTCGGAACGCTGCGCGCAGACATCAGCTACGCCCAGGTCCACGCCCTTACGACCTACGGTCGAATTGGCGTCAAGGTCTGGATCTACCGGGGTGAAGTTGCGGCCGAGAAGCCTCGCCGCGAGATTGCTCCGCAGCCCGCGATCGTCGGGCAGGTAGGTTAGCCATGTTGATGCCTAAGCGCGTCAAGCATCGCAAGGTCCAGCGAGGCCGGATGTCCGGCATCGCCAAGGGCGGCACAACGGTGGCCTTCGGCGAATTCGGATTGGCCACAACTGAGCCGGCCTGGATCACCAGCCGCCAGATCGAAGCCGCGAGACGCGCCATGACCCGCTCGGTCAAGCGCGGCGGCAAGATCTGGATCAGGATCTTCCCGGACAAGCCCGCTACCAAGAAGCCGGCCGAGACCCGCATGGGTTCCGGCAAGGGTGCGCCGGACCACTGGGTCGCAGTCGTCAAGCCGGGCCGAATCCTCTTCGAAATGTCGGGCGTTGATGCCGTGGACGCGATCGAGGCAATGCGCCTCGCCAGCCACAAGCTGCCCGTCGCAACGCACGTCATCACCCGCGACCACGTTACGGAGGCCGGGAGCTGATGGATATCGATCAGACGCGCGCGCTCTCCGACGGCGAGTTGGAGCAGGCGCTGCGTGACGCAAAGCAGGAGCTCTGGCAGGCGCGGTTCGCGCTGTCGACGCGTCAATTGAAGGACTACAGCTCAATCCCGCAGGCTCGCCGGAC
>JANYJG010000066.1 GCA_025358515.1 Chloroflexota bacterium | reverse complement strand
GCCTGGACGGACGAGATGCTGGCCGTGGAGGTGGAGGGCGGGACGTGGAATCGCGGGAGGCACACGCGTCCGCAGGGGTTCGAGAAGGACGCGGAGAAGTATTCGGAGGCAGCACTACTCGGATGGAGGGTGATACGGGTGACCGGTGACATGGTGAAGGACGGACGGGCGATTGCCCTCGTGGAAAGGGGCCTCGGATGAACCCGGCACAGATCGCGGAGGAGATGGAGCGCACGCTTGCGCGACTCGATGAGTTGGTGGAGGACACACGCACGGCGGGGATCTCCCTCGCGGAGGCGGAGCGGAAGTTCAAGAGCACTTACGCGAGAGCCCGCATGGAGGCACGGAGCCGTGTAGGAACATCAGGCCGGCCCATGCCCGAGAAGGACGCCGACGACCTGGCCACGATTGCGAGCGAGCAGGAGCGTTTCGACTTTACGATTGCCAGTCAGACCATGACCTACACTCGCGAGGCGCTACGGGCCGCAGAGACACGTCTGGACGTACTGCGGAGCCTGGGAGCATCTGTGCGCGGGGCCGGGGGATAGCCACAGAGTCACGACTGACCATCAGACGCGACAGAAGCGGCCCGAAGGCCGCTCCCATCACCTGACGCCTCCTGAACAATCCACGATTCTACACCTTGCGAGGTCTACCCCGTCCGGGCCTGGTGCGTAGCCACTCCTCCACCGTCTCCCGCTTCCACAAGGGTTGATTACCCTGCCGACTGTCGGGCGGTGGGAGTGTGCCCCGGTTGCGGTAAGTCTTGATACTCGTGGGCGAGAGGTTGCCGAGCTGGGCAATCTGGGCAATGGTCAGTAGCTCGGTCACCTCATCCTCCTCGGGTTCGGGTTCCTCGCCCCAGTCGTCCCGCTCATTGCGGACACGCTGGGCGTCGACTGCCATGCGCCAATCACTCATGGCCCGCTCAACGTCGTCATAGCCCATCGTGGACGCCCACTCGTCGGGTGCTAGACCGTTGGCCCGCATCCACCTTCGGTATCGCTCCCGATCACGTTGAGCAGGGGGAGCCAGGCCGGTTTCGAGCAGATAGGCGACGGATTGCCCGGTAGTCAGTACCGAGGTCATATCGTCACTGTGGAGTTATTGCAGGCACGCTCCCGCGTGTTGCTGTGGACGTAGGTACGGAACCCGTGCCGCCTCTGGTACTCGTCATCCTCGTGGACGCGCTCCCCACAATGAGAACAGGTTGAGCCGTTCAGGCTTGTGGTCGCCATCGTGGACGGAGTGTTCGGACACCCCGGACGATGGAACCGGTAGCTCAACCCGCAATCACAAGGCTCGGCAATGGGATCGCCACGGAAGGTGGCTTCGTAGTGTGCGATAGTCATCTGCGCCTCCGGTAGTGCTGGGGATCGTCAGGAGTAGGGCCGAACAGGGCCAGGAGCCAGCGGATGATAGTCATGCGACCACCTCGGCTACGGCGTCACAATGGCAACCGAGCCCGCACGGTGCCCACGTCCATCGGTAGGTGCGCCCGTCGTCGCAGTCAACCTCACCAGCTCGGGATGCGATCACGTTCAAGGTCAACCGCTCGCCATCCACAACGGGAGTGAACAGTCCGACCGGCGTAGTCGCCTCGGTCGCCCTCATGCCAACCACCCCACGATCCCCACAACAGCCTGGACGGTGACCACGAGGGCCACGCCAGCGCCCACGAGGTAGGTGAGGGCGGCGAGGTAGGACAGTGTGCGAGTCATCAGTAGCCCATCTTCCGGGCCGCACCGTCGCACGCTTCGCACCACGTCGAGCCGTCCGCCAGTTCGACATCAGCGGACATCCCGCAGGACTCGCACGTCTTGTCCGTTCCGAGGTCAAGGTGCACGATCCCCTCTGGCCACTCTCGATTCTGCTCCGCCTCTCGTGCCAACTGGCGGTAGTGGTCGATCTGCTCCGGTGTGGCGGTCATGCTCCGGCCTCCGCAGTCATAAGAGCGTCCACGTACTCCCGGACGTTGTGCGGTCGGTCGGCGTACTCGGTGAGAGCGCAGGCCAGCTTCGCCAGCTCCAGATATCCGAGGTTGGCATCGGTGAGGCTGTAGAGCGGCTCGCCCATCTCCTCGTCACTCCACCCGATAAGGTCAAGGTAGAGAGAGAACGGCCCTTTTCCAGCGTTGTAGTTGAGCGACCAGGAGTAGAGATCCTGCACACCCTCGCATCCTGACGGAGCGGGCTCCTCCAACATCTCCCAGATTGTCTCGGTGTCACCGTGCATGCTCATCATCTCCCTGTTCTGTTCCTGATGGGCTCATCAGCACCGGACCTACCGGTGGACACCCGAAGGTGTTTCGCCCTTGTCAGCGCATCCAGCGTTTCCCCCGTCGAGTGTTCTCACCTATGGACACCTGCTCAAGATGCTCAGGGTTGCAGCACTTTGTACGCCGGCACAGGTGATCGATCGCTGTGTGTGGCGCTGGGAGTAGCGGTC
>JANYJG010000065.1 GCA_025358515.1 Chloroflexota bacterium | reverse complement strand
CTCGCACTCACTGCATTGAGCGCGGTAGCGATCATCCGCTGGCTCAGGCTTCCGATGTGGTGGCTCCTGTTCCCACCGACCACGGAGGCACTGTATTCGGGCAATCCGCAGCTCGTGGTCCTCATGTTGCTGCTCGCCGGGGCTGGCCGCATGGGTTGGTTGGCGGACTCCGTCGCCGTAGCCCTCAAGGTCTACGCGTTCGTCCCTCTCTTGGGCGAACGTCAGCTGCGCCGGGTCGGCCTCGCGCTCGTCCTGACTGCGGCCACGTTCGTCCTTGCGCCGTCGCTCTGGATCCAATATGCGACGGAGTTCAGTGCGATCTCGGCGCGGCTCGCACACCAGTCCAGCAACGGTTGGAGCGCTTTCTACACCCCGATGCTGCTCGTACCGACCGCGATTGCGCTCATCTTCCTGTGGCGCCGCGACCCGAAGGCCGCCGCGTGGCTGGCCGTGCCCGCGCTCTGGCCCGCGTCCGAGTTCCACTACTCGACGTTCGCCCAGCCGGTAATGACGCCACTGCTGGCCATCCCGCTGGCGGTCCCGGTCCAATGGCTCGTTCCGGTCGCGATCATTGCTTACGTCATCTGGCGGTTCGTTTCCCCTCCAGTCCATGAGCACCTGGCGGCCTGGGCAGCTGACGCGGATTTTGCGTCCCGGCCGTAGCCCTCGCTCTGCGGCCCACCGGTCGACGTGCTTCCACAGGCTGTCGCAAGGCGCGCAGCTGGACGCGAGGAAACCCCATCGGCGGTGCCAATCTCGGTGATGCTTCCTGGCGCAAGCCCGGCTTCTCGTTCAGCCTCGTCATCTCATCGGCCAACCTACCTGGGCTACCGTCCGACATCCAGCAAGCCCATTCGGGCTACAACCTCTCGGTCTCCGTTACGGTATTCGAGGACTGGCCTCCGGAGAGCCCCTCGCCCGTGACGAGCTTACCCCCAGGCTGCGTCCGCGATCAGTTGAGCCAGCCGATCGCAGGCGGAAATGGACCAGCAAATAGCGGCCCCGTTGCTGCCCGGCTGCTAGCTTGTTACCTCGGCCTCCACTCCTCTCGCCCTGAGACAGCCAAATGCCGGAAGTTCCCGTTAGTGCGATGACGTCCCCAAGGGTTAGCTAGAAGCAGCCTCGGGCCGGCCCATCAGATCGCGCAGCGCCCTCACGAGTCGCTCGTCGGCCTCACGTCCCTGCGATGCCACGCGGACGTGACGGTCGTCCATCCCCACCTTATTCGAGCAGTCTCGGACGTACATCAGGTGATCGGCCAGCAGATGGCGCTGCAGATCGGCCGCCGTCATCACGCCTTCGATCCGGATGAGCACGAAGTTCGACCCCGTCGGGTATACAAACAGGCCCGGGATCGTTGACAGCTCATCCTGGAGTCTTCGCGCATCGGCCGAGACGCGCTGGAGTGACTCCCGATACGCGGAGTCCGTGGAGGGCAGGAGCGTGAGGAAGTACTCAGCCAGGATGTTGAGGTGCCAGGTGGGGACCAGCCGTCGAAGCCGCTGCAGCAGGGGGCGGTTGCGGCTGTAGCAGAAGCCCAGCCTCAACCCCGGCACGCCGTAGTGCTTGCTCATACTGCGCACGATCAGGAGGTTGTTGAACCGAGCTGCCACCGGCATCAAGCTTGGGCTTGGGTCGCCGGCGAAGTCAATGAACGACTCGTCGACGACGATCAGGTCCATGTCGCGAGCCTGCTCCACGAAGTCGACCATCTGGTCGAGCGAATGCAGCTGGCCGGTTGGATTGCCCGGGTTGATGATGAGGAGAGCTTTGAGGCCACGCTCTCGACCCCAGGCCAGGTACTTATTCAAATCGAGCTGATATTCCTGATCGCGACTTAGCACGAAGAGCTCGGCCGCCGCGGGGTCACGCAGCTTCTCGATGTACTCCCCAAACGTGGGGACCGAGACCCCAATCCGATCGACCAGGACCTCGTTGATCAGGACGATCAGCTCCGTGGCACCGTTGCCGACGATGAGGTCCTGAGGGTCCACGCTCAGCACCTCGGCCAGGGCCCGCTGGGTTGTGGCCGGGTTGCTGGATGGGTAGCACTTGATGAGCTTTGGGAGGCCCTCCTGTAGAGCCTCGACCATCTCGGGCGTGGGGTAGTACGGGTTGGCGATGAAGCAGAAGTCGACGATGTCGGCCGCGCGTTCGTAGCCCACAAGCTCGGCCAGCGACGGCGAATGCGACGTGTCGGGGAAGAGGTCGCCGCGGATCGGGTTAGTCAGAGGGATGTCTAGCATGGCTGTGGAACGCGCCTCCTGCAGCCCTCGACGAACGCTAACCGGCTCGCTGCGCCGTGCTCCTATCGCCACAAGGCCGCTGTGCTGGGCCGACAGGTTACAACAGCGGAGAGGTCGAAATGCGCTCCCGGCTTGATTCCGGGCCGACAGGGCGTAACCGGGGAGCTGGAATATGGGCGTCCAGCAGGCTCACACGATCTGATGGTACGTGACTGGCCCGTGGCTACTCCAGTCGGGCCGAACCCATGACGAAGAAGCGATCGGTGGTCACGACTTCGTTCCCGCCGAAGCCAGCTCGGCGCAACGCCGACTCAAGTTCGACCGGCTCGTAGAAGACCTTTCGGACGGAGAAGCTTGCTCCATCATCGAGGCGGCGAACCTGAACGTCGTCACCGGGTGGTCGATGGTCCCGGGCTCCGGACTCGGAGTCTGGGTAGCGCCCACGGCGCAGGTACCAGGCGTCGTACTCGTCGGCTCTGGCGGCGTAATAGCGCACCATCTCGGAGTCGATGTCTTCGGGGAGTCGGGAACCGTCTGGCTCGATCATCTCGCTTAATTGTGCAGGGTTTGCCGCCGTCACTGAGTGATGCGGGTGACCATCCCGCACCCAAGGTTCCCGATGACCGCTCAGGCTCCCAGCGTCGACTCACGCGTGAGTTTGCCGTCCTCCCACTTGGGATCAAGCACGGCGGGCGCGAGCTCACGAGCGAACTCGTTGCGCGGGCTTGAGCTGCCGGTCCGACACGACGGGCAGGCGTATAGGCCCCGGCAGGAAGGGAGTTCCGCGACAAGTCGCGTCGCGCCGTGAATCGGCGATTGCCCCGTCAGCGAGCCTGTTCGATCGCCTTCGCCGCGTCGGCGACCCGCTTGGCCGAACCCTCGGACTTGAAGAAGTCGGCAGGCAGAGTCACGCCGGTGGCGTGGTTCGGGCAGTAGCCTCCCGGAATCTTCTTCAAATACTGCTGGTGGTAGTCCTCGGCGAAGTAGAACTCCGGCGCGGCGCGGATCTCGGTGGTGATCGTGCCGTGGCCGGCGCCAGACAGCCGCTCCTGGAAGGCGTCGCGCGACGCCTCCGCCTCGCGCTGCTGGGCCTCGCCGTGGGTCAGGATCGCGGAGCGGTACTGCGTGCCGTGGTCGCCGCCCTGGCGCATCCCCTGGGTCGGATCGTGCTCTTCCCAGAACACTTTCAGCAGCTCGCCGTACGAGATTCGCGCGGGGTCGAAGACGACGCGGACGGCCTCCAGGTGGCCCGTCCTGCCGGTGCATACCTCGGCGTAACTCGGGTTGGGCGTGAAGCCGCCGGCATAGCCGACCGAGGTCGAAATTACGCCGGGCTTCTGCCAGAAGAGCTTTTCGGCGCCCCAGAAACAGCCCATGCCGAATTCGGCGATTTCGCTGCCGTCAGGATATGGTGGCCGAAGGCTTGAGCCCAGGACGGCATGGCGTGAAGGGACTGGCATCGCATCCGCGCGGCCGGGCATGGCTTCACTTGAGGGCGGCATCTTGAGCTTGTGAGAAGCGACGAACCATGGCATCGTCAGATTCTATCTTGAGCCCACTCTTGGGTCAGGGGCCGGACAGGGCGGACCGCTGCTCGGGACCGGAAGCACTCGCAGGCGCCACGTTGGACAGGCGTGGCCATCGGGGCGACCATGCGACTGTGCGACGATCCTTCCTCACGCTACTGATTTCTGCCGCACTGGCCGCCGCGGCATGCGGCTCCTCTGCCCAGCCGACGCCGTCGAGTTCGATCGATTCGGCCGCCTCTGGCTCGAGCGTGCCGTCGGGCGCGCCGTCGTTCGTGCCGGTGGCCCCGTCCCCGGCCGTGCCGGACGACACCGTCTGGCTGTGCAAACCGGGCCTGGCCCGTAACCCCTGCGCCGGCAATCTCGACTCGACGGTCGTAGCAGCCAGCGGGGCATCCACCGTGGAGCGCGCCGTGCCGGCCGCCGACCCGCCGATCGACTGCTTCTACGTCTACCCCACCGTCAGCAAACAGAAGGGCACCAATGCGGACCTGACGATCGACCCCGAGGAGACCGCGGTTGCCCTGGCACAGGCGGCGCGGTTCTCACAGGTCTGCCGCGTTTACGCCCCGATGTACCCGCAGCTGACACTGGCCGCGATCTCCAAGACGGACGGGATAACTATTGCCGGCGGGCTGATCCCCTACGCCACCGTGGCCTCGTCGTTCCGCGACTACATGGTCAACTACAACCACGGTCGCGGCATCGTCTTCATCGGCCATTCCCAGGGCGCCGTGATGCTGACGGCACTCCTCAAGTTCCAGGTCGATCCCATACCGGAGACACGCCGATTGCTCGTCTCCGCATTGCTGCTGGGCGGCAACGTCACGGTGCCGGTGGGCAAGTCGGTCGGCGGCGATTTCGCGAACATTCCGGCCTGCGCCTCGGCCACCCAGGTCGGCTGCGTAGTTGCGTATTCGAGCTTTG
>JANYJG010000045.1 GCA_025358515.1 Chloroflexota bacterium | reverse complement strand
GTGGGCGCAGCTGGCCGCCGTCGTCGGCTCGGAGAAACGGCTTCGCCTGGTTGCGGCCGACCTCATCGACCATTTCGAGAAGCGGCTCGAAGTCATGGACGGCAAGGCCATGGTGGTCTGCATGAGCCGCCGGATCTGCGTAGAGCTTTACCGGGAGATCGTGGCGCTGCGGCCGGAGTGGGCGGGGGAGGGCGACGAGGCGGGCTCGATCAAGGTGGTCATGACCGGCTCCGCCTCCGATCCTTTGGAGTGGCAGGGGCACATCCGGAGCAAGTCCCGGCGCGAGGTGCTGGCGCGCCGATTCCGGGATCCGGCGGATCCGTTCCGCATCGTCATCGTCCGCGACATGTGGCTTACCGGCTTCGACGCGCCCAGCCTGCACACGATGTACGTGGACAAGCCGATGCACGGCCACGGGCTCATGCAGGCCATCGCGCGCGTGAACCGCGTCTTCCGCGACAAGCCGGGCGGCCTAGTGGTGGACTACCTGGGCCTGGCGGACGAACTGCGCAAGGCGCTGGCGGTCTACACGGAGAGCGGCGGCCGGGGGAAAGTGGAGCACAACCAGGCCGAGGCGGTCATGGCGATGCGGCGCGAGTACGAGGTCTGCTGCGGGTTGTTCCATGGGTTCGATTGGTCGGCGTTCTCGCGGGGCTCGGCGGGGGAGCGGGTGTGCGTGCTGCCGGCCGCGCAGGAGCACATCCTGGCGCTCAAGGATGGCAAGCAGCGGCTGCAGGACGCGGTGTATTCGCTGTCTCGAGCTTTCGCTTTGGCCGTGCCGTCGGATGAGGCGATGGCGATCCTCGACGATGTCGCGTTCTTCCAGGCCGTTCGGGCCGTGCTCGCCAAAGGGGCTACCGGGGAGCGGCAGCCGTCCGAGGACTTGGATCACGCCATCCGCCAGATCGTCTCCCGCGCCGTCGCCTCCGACGAGATCATCGACATCTTCGCCGCCGCCGGCCTGAAGAAGCCCGACATCTCGATCCTGTCCGACGACTTTCTCGCCGAAGTCCGCGACATGCCCCAGAAGAACCTGGCCGTGGAGCTGCTCGCCAAGCTGCTGAAGGGCGAGATTCGGGCGCGGTCTCGGCGCAATGTGGTGGAGGCGCGTTCCTTCGAGAAGATGCTCGACGAGGCCGTCCGCCGCTACCAAAACCGGGCCGTCGAAACCGCGCAAGTCATCGAGGCGCTGATCGAGCTGGCCAAGACCATGCTCGCCGCCGACGCTCGCGGCGAGGCTCTGAACCTGACCGAGGACGAGTTGGCCTTCTACGACGCCCTTGGCGTCAACGATTCGGCGGTAGCCATTCTCGGCGACGAAACCCTGCGCGACATCGCCCGCGAGCTGGTAGCTACTGTGAAAGCGAACGTCACCATCGACTGGACTGTCCGCGAAAACGTCCAGGCCCACCTCCGCGTCCTGGTGAAGCGCTGCCTCCGCAAACACGGCTACCCGCCCGACAAACAGGCGAAAGCCACGCTTACCGTCCTGGAGCAGGCAGAGGTTCTTTCTGAACATTGGGCCGCGGCGTAGCCGCGGTGTCGGGCAGCGATTGGAGCATCGGTGCCGATGCGGCAAAATGACACTGAATCATGCGGTAGAGCGATACCAGAAGCAGCGGCAAAGTGATAGTCTGGGCTCGTGACCGAGTATCGCCGCCGCCTCGTTGACGACTTGATCGAGCGATTGCTGCCGGAACTCCCGGCTCTATTCATCGTCGGTCCGCGGGCCACCGGCAAGACGACGACCGCCGCCCGTTATGCGAAAACGATTGTTCGTCTTGATCGGGAGGCGGAAGCCGTCGCGTTCAGGGCCGATCCGGACTCTGCCATGCGCGGCCTGCCGGAGCCCATCCTGTTTGACGAATGGCAGCTGGCGCCGGGAGTTCTGGGTGCCATCAAGCGCGCCATCGACGCCCAGCCAACTCCGGGCCGCTTCCTGGTGACGGGCTCGGTGCGCGGCGATCTCGAGAGCGAACTTTGGCCCGGTACGGGCAGGCTGACGCGGATCCCAATGTTCGGGATGTCGATTAGGGAGCAGCTCGGCACCCTCGGCTCGGTGCCGCTTCTAGACAGAGTCGCGAGTGGAGAGGGACTGCTCCCGGCCGCGGATACGCCAGATCTGCGCGGGTATGTGGACCTCTTGCTCCGAAGCGGTTTCCCGGAGCCCGCTCTCAGATTGAGTTCGGGTGCGCGAGAGAGATGGCTCGAGAGCTATGTAGACCACCTGATTACGCGCGACGCCGAACAGGTCGACGGAGGTCGGGATCCTGCGCGGCTGCGCCGGTTCTTCGAAGTTCTGGCGCTCAATACCGCCGGCATCGTTGAGGACCGGACGATCTACGAGGCCGCGGGCATCAACCGTGGAACCGCGCTTGCCTACGAACGTCTTCTTCGGAACCTTCTGGTAGTCGAGTCCACGCCAGCCTGGACGACGAACCGGCTGAAGCGACTCGTTCTTTCCCCGAAGCGGTACCTCATCGACCCGGCTCTGGCGGGCGCGGTATTGAGACTCGACACGAACGCCGTCCTTCGAAACGGCGACCTGCTCGGCCGTCTTCTCGACACCTTCGTTGCGTCCCAGCTCCGGTCGGAACTCGCGGTCGCATCGTCACGACCGCGCATCTATCACGTCCGCCAGCAGCAGGGGCGCCTCGAGGTGGATCTTCTAGCCGAGCTAGGTGGCGGCGGCATCGTCGCCATCGAGGTCAAGGCCAGCGCAGCCCCGACGCCGGACGACGCCAGACACCTGGCAACCTTGCGCGATCGGACGGGCTCATCGTTCGTCGCAGGAGTGGTATTTCACACGGGGCCGCGCGCCTACCGTCTCGGAGAGGGCATCGTGGCAGCCCCGATCAGCGCGCTCTGGTCGTAACCGGACCGCCCGCGATCCGGACCGGCGAGGACCTATTGGCCCCGGCATGCCCGGGTATGGGCACCCGATGGGGTCAGACACGCCGGCCCTTGACGCGGCGCATCGGTTCGATTGGGACGCCGGCCCTAGCTCGCCGGGGCCGTGATCGACACGCCCGACAATGCGTCGATGCTGATGTCCAGCGTCACCTTCTCGTGGGACCGCGTGTTGAAGATCATCTGATCGAGCGAGGCCTCAATGGTCAGGCCGGCCGGAGTGCCGTCGTCCTCGGCCCAGAAGGACAGGCTGCTCACGGTGAGGCTGTCCTGACCGGCGCCGGCAGTGATGCCGAACGCGGAGAGGTCTACGCCGGCCATGTCCGCGACGGTGAGCCGATGAAGCTGTTTGCCGAACTTGGTCTCCAGGCCTGCATCGAAGAGGAGGATGCCGCTGCCCACAAAGCCCGGAAGCGTCTTGCCTGAGGCCGGCCCCTGAGTCCATTGGCCTCCGTTCGCCCGCGAGTACGCCAGGTCGCCGACGACGATGCTGTCGTTCGTGTTCGTCATGCCCAGGATCTTCGAGGTAATCGAGAAGTCTCTATCTGCGGCTTTCGCCTTGAACGTACCCGTGATAGAGCCTGAGGTTGAGCCGATGATCGTGTTGACGGCAATTGACCCGACCACGGGCCCTTGGGCCTGGAAATCGCTGCTTGCGATCTTGGCCTCGAAGCTGTCGAGCGTCGACATCGGCGTGGGGGTTGGCGTGGGCGTGGGCGTCGGTGAAGCCGTCGGTGTCGGAGTTGGGAGTGGGAACCAAGGTGGGACACACGCCGCCACAGACCCCACGAGCAGTACGACGACGGCTCCCCGAGCGATGCGGCGAATGTGCACGAATGAGGGCATTTCCCGCCTGGTTACCCGATCGGAGGGCGGCGCGAGGTCGGTCGACGACGAGGCGCTCTCGGCCAGCCACGTGAGGATCGACAGGGAGATTACCCCGACGATCCATGGGATGAAGATTACGAAGCTCGTCAAGTAAGCGGCGACGTCGCCCAATCCCTTAGGAGTTGTCAGCCCACCCAGAGATAGAGACCCGGCCCGGAGCCATGTGGTGCGCGTCACGGTGGGGATTCCGTCGTGCGTGGCGAAACTGGTGACAAGACCGACCGGGAGACGAGAGGCGCCTGACACCAACCGCAGTAGAGTGACCGTCACCGACGAGTCAGGAGTGACCATGACCGGCTCCTCTACCCAGGGAATCAAGACCGAGCTGCGCTCCCAAGGCGGACCGTGGGCCGTACCGGGCGATGATGTCGCCTGAGCTGCACGTTGCCGACAGCCACGATTTGATCCGCGTTCACGGCGCGCGCGTGAACAACCTCAAGGACGTCAGCGTCGTGATTCCGAAGCGCCGGCTGACGGTGTTCACAGGCGTCTCGGGCTCGGGCAAGAGCTCGCTGGTCTTCGCCACCATCGCTGCGGAGTCGCAGCGGCTGATCAACGAGACCTACAGCGCCTTCGTGCAGGGCTTCATGCCAACGCTGGCGCGGCCGGAGGTTGACGTCCTCGATGGGCTGACGACTGCGATCATCGTCGATCAGGAACGGATTGGCGCCAACGTCCGCTCCACGGTCGGCACCGCCACCGACGCCAACGCGATGCTGCGCATCCTCTTCAGCCGGCTCGGGCAGCCCCACATCGGCTCCCCGCAGGCGTTCTCCTTCAACGTCGCGTCGGCCAGCGGATCCGGTCAGGTCACCGTCCAGAAGGGCAATCCGAAGGCGCTGAAACGCTCGTTCACGATCATCGGCGGCATGTGCCCGCGTTGCGAGGGCATGGGATCCGTGACCGACATCGACCTGTCACAGCTGTACGACGATACGAAGTCGCTGGTCGAGGGTGCGCTAACCATCCCGGGCTACATCCCGGGCGGCTGGAACTATCGCCTATTCGCCTCCTCCGGCTTCGTAGACCCCAACAAGGCGATCCGCGACTACACCGAGCAGGAGCGCCACAACTTCCTCTACCGCGACCCGGTCAGGATGAAGATCGAGGGCATCAACATGACCTACGAGGGGTTGGTGCCGCGGATCCAGGCGTCGTACCTGTCCAAGGACGTAGAAGCGATGCAGCCGCATATCCGGGCGTTCGTGGACCGGGCGGTGACGTTCACACTCTGTCCCGAGTGCGGCGGCACCCGGCTCAACGAGGCCGCCCGGTCCTCGAAGATCGAGGGGATCAACATCGCCGAGGCCTGTGCCATGCAGATCAGCGACCTGGCCGAGTGGGTCCGCAGGGTCGACGAAACGTCGGTTGCGCCGCTGCTCGCGGCGCTGCGGCACACTCTCGATTCATTCGGGGAGATCGGGCTGGGCTACCTCTCGCTCGACCGTTCCTCGGGCACGCTTTCAGGCGGCGAGGCACAGCGCGTCAAGATGATCCGCCACCTCGGCTCCTCGCTCACCGACGTCACCTACGTTTTTGACGAGCCCACCATCGGCCTGCATCCTCATGACATCCAGCGCATGAACGTCCTGCTGCTGCAGCTCCGAGATAAGGGCAATACGGTGCTCGTGGTGGAGCACAAGCCGGAGACGATCGCGATCGCCGACCACGTCGTTGACCTAGGCCCCGGCGCCGGCGCGGCGGGCGGCACCATCTGCTTCGAGGGCACCGTCGAGGGGTTGCGGGCGAGCGGGACCCTCACCGGCCGCCATCTCGACGACCGGGCCGCTCTCAAGGAGACATTGCGGACACCTACCGGCGCGCTGGAGATCCGCGGCGCGACGGCGCACAACCTGCGGGACGTCGATGTCGACATCCCACTCGGGGTGCTTGTCGTCGTCACGGGCGTCGCCGGCTCCGGCAAGAGCTCGCTCGTGCGCGGGTCGATCCCCGCCGGCGCGGGTGTGGTTTCGATCGACCAGGGCGCGATCCGCGGCTCGCGACGGAGCAACCCGGCGACATACACCGGCCTGCTCGACCCGATCCGCAACGCGTTCGCTAAGGCCAACGGCGTGAAGCCGGCGCTGTTTAGTGCCAACTCGGAGGGCGCCTGCCCCACCTGCAACGGCGCCGGCGTTATCTACATCGACCTGGCGATGATGGCCGGCGTCGCCATCGCGTGCGAGGAGTGCGGGGGCAAGCGGTTCGGGGCATCGGTGCTGGAATACCATTTCGGCGGCCACGACATCAGCGAGGTGCTTGCGATGTCGGTGACCGAGGCCGAGAAGTTCTTCGGGGCCGGCGAGGCGCGCACCCCGGCCGCTCACGCAATCCTCGACCGGCTCGTCGACGTCGGGCTCGGCTACCTCAGCCTCGGCCAGCCGCTCACCACGCTGTCCGGCGGCGAGCGGCAGCGGCTCAAGTTGGCCACCCACATGGCCGAGAAGGGCGACGTCTACATCCTCGACGAGCCGACCAGCGGCCTGCATCTCGCCGACGTCGAGCAGCTGATCGGCCTGCTCGACCGGATCGTCGACTCCGGCAAGTCGGTCATCGTCATTTCGCACCACCAGGCGGTCATGGCGCACGCCGACTGGATCATCGACCTCGGCCCGGGCGCCGGCCACGACGGCGGACGAATCGTCTTTGAGGGCACGCCCGCCGACCTCGTCGCGGCCCGCTCCACCCTCACCGGCGAGCACCTCGCAGCCTACGTCGGCACCTGACCTCGATCTGCAGTCCTGCCAGGGTCTAGTAGACTGGCCCACAACTAGTGGGCTATCCGCCAGCACGCACAGCGATCCTCCCTGCCCTCGCTAAGCGTCCCCGGCCTTGCGCGGAGGCAAAGCGCAACTTGCGATCCGACGCCATTGGCGCACTCGATCCAGAGCTATCCCTGCTGATCGACCGCCTGCCCAAGGTCGAGTTGCACGTCCATCTCGAGGGAACTCTCGAGCCGGAGCTGGCGTTCCGGCTGGCATTGCGGAACGGCATCGCGCTACCGTTCGCCTCGGTCGAGGAGATGCGGGCGGCGTACGAATTCAGCGACCTGCAGTCGTTCCTCAACGTCTACTACGCGGCTTGCGCAGTCCTGGTCGCTCGTGAGGACTTTCGCGACCTGACCCGCGCATACCTGGCTCGCGCCCACGCAGACGGCGTCCGCCACGTCGAACCGTTCTTCGATCCTCAAACGCACACCGAGCGCGGCATTCCGATCGCCGATGTGATCGGTGGCATCCTCGATGGGCTGGCCGAAGGCGAGCGCGAATACGGCATCACCAGCGGCCTGATCCTCTCGTTCCTGCGGCATCTGCCGGTTGAGGCCGCGGATGCGGAGTTGGCCGCCGCGGAGCCGTGGCTGGATCGGATCGTGGCGGTGGGTCTCGATTCGAGCGAAATCGGCTTCCCGCCCGAACCGTTCGCCGGCACTTTCGCTCGGGCTCGATCGCTGGGTCTGCGCACGGTGGCGCACGCGGGTGAGGAGGCCGACGCTTCCCTGGTCGCCCGGACGATCGACGCGTTGGAGGTATCCCGGATCGATCATGGCGTCCGCGCTGCCGACGACCCGACGGTCATGCGCCTGCTGGTCGAAGCCGGAGTTACCCTGACGGCTTGTCCAAATTCGAACGTCCGGCTGCGGGTCTTCCCTTCGATGGAAGGCTCGACGATCCGCACACTGCTCGATGCCGGCGTGGCGGTCACGATCAACTCGGACGACCCGGCCTACTTCGGCGGCTACATCGGCGACAACTACCGCGGCATCACCGCGGGACTCGACTTGCAGGCCGCCGACCTTCACCGTCTGGCTGCCAACGCGATCAACGGCTCGTTCGCGACGGCTGCCCGCAAGCAGGAACTTCTAGCAGAGCTGGCGCTGGCGATCGCCGGCTGACGAGCAACTCCATAGCAGTGGCCCGGGAGGAATTGCGCCGCAAGCGGCTTGCATTCGGCCCGGCTCCGTCAGTCGAGGCGATTCGGCTGTTTGATCGGAGGCAGATGCGGCTCGCCGGTGATCAGGCGGGTGCCTCGACCGTGAGTCAGGAAGCTCCATGCCCAGCGGATTATCACTACCAGCCTGTTGGCGAAGCCGATCAGATAGACGATGTGCACCCCTAGCCACATCCCCCAGGCGATGAAGCCGCTCCTCTGGCCGAGGCGACCGAGCCAGCGGATGTCGGCGACGCCTGAAAGCCGGCCAATCACCGCAACATCGCCGCGATCTCTATACCTGAATGGTTGCGGCGCCTCGCCGCGGACGCGCCTCCGGATCGCCTTGGCCGCATAGATGCCCTCCTGAATAGCCGCCGGGGCGACGCCCGGGACCGGCTTGCCGCCGCTCCATATGGCGACCGCGAGGTCCCCCAGGATCATGACCTCGGGGTGCCCGTCCACGGTCAGGTCGCTGTCCACCGGCACTCGGCCCGCTCGATTGGTGGTGACACCGAGGGCTTCTGCGACCCGGCCGCCGAAACTCGAAGCTTGCACGCCTGCCGCCCATAGGATCGTTCGAGTCGAGATCCGTTCCGACCGCTCGGAGCCTTCGCCGCGAACCGCAACGTCGATGCCGCTGTCGTCGATGGCGGTCACCTTCGTGGAAGTCCGAACGGTCACGCCCAGGCGTTCGAGTTGGCGTCTGGCCGACTGCGAAAGCTTCTCGGGATAGGTCGGCAGGACGCGATCGAGTGCTTCGACGAGCAGCACGCGCGCATCGGCCGGCCTGATGGACCGGAAGTCTCGGCGCAAAGTGTCCCGCGCGATCTCGCCGAGCGCCCCCGCCAGCTCGACTCCGGTGGGACCGGCTCCGACGACTACGAAAGTCATCCACTCCGCCCGTCGGGCGGGATCCGCCTCGCGCTCAGCCGCCTCATAGGCAATGAGGATTCGACGCCGTATTTCGGTGGCGTCCTCAATGGTCTTGAGGCCGGGCGCAAGCGGCGCCCATTCGTCGCGACCGAAATAGGCGTGCCGCGCTCCGGTGGCAACGATGAGAGTGTCGTATTCGACGGTTCCGCCGTCGCTCAGAACGACGCGTCTGGCGGCGGGTTCGAGAGCCACGGCCTCGCCCAGCACGACCCGGGTGTTGCAATTGCGGCGCAGGATGGCGCGCAGCGGCTGGGCGATATCGCCGGGAGACAGGGCGCCCGTGGCAACCTGGTAGAGCAGCGGCTGGAAGAGGTGGTAGTTGCGCCGGTCCACGAGGGTGACCTCGATCGCCGCGTCCTTGCCGAGCTCTCGCGCGGCATACAGCCCGGCAAAGCCTCCGCCGACTATTACGACACGGTGCCGCGATTGCTTTTCATCTTCCACTGAATTAGTTTGCAGCCGAATCCGGGTCTCTGCCGCCGCGAGAGCCTGCCCGACCACGGGCTGCGCCAAGTCGGCCGGCGATGGTCGGGCCGAGGCCTCACGTGTGACAGCCAAGGTGACACGGCGCTGAGGGATAGTCGGTTCATGGTGATCGATGCGATGGCTGATGAGAGGGTTGGCGCTCCGCTGCGGACTGTGACGGATGCACAACAAATGGCGGAGCACGTGGCTGCCGGAGGGTCACCGTTTGATTACGTCGCGGCGCCGGACTGGTTCAGCTACAGCTCGTTCGACACGTTCGAACGGTGCCCGCGCCAATACGCTCTGAGGTATCTGTGCCGGCTGCAGACTGAGCGTCCTCGCCCGGCGGCGGACTTCGGGTCGGCGGCCCATGCGGCCTTTCAGTCGTTCACAAGACAAAGACGCGAGCGCTTGGCGCGCGCCGAACAGCCGCCTGACAAAGCCGATCTTGATCGCTACTTCGAGTTGGCCTGGGCTTCCAGCTCTCTGCCCGGCGAGGTGGATGCGGAGGCCTGGCGCGAGCGCGCGGGGTCAATGCTGGACCGTTTCTGGGAGACAGAATCATCCACGGCAGTCGAGACCATCGGCGAGGAGACTCGCTTCCGGCTGCGCCTAAAGCTGGATCCCAATACCTCGGTCGCCGTCGGCGGGTTCATCGACCGAATTGATCGCCTGCCCTCGGGTGCCGTCGAACTCATCGACTACAAGACCGGAGCTGCTTCGTCGGCGCAGAGCGCGGAGTCCAGCCTGCAGCTCTCCATTTATGCCCTCGGCTGCCGAGATGCGCTTGGCCTGGGCCGGCCGGAGCGGGTCACGCTGGATTTCGTAGAGCACGGCCTGCGGGTCAGCGCCGAGAGATCGGACGGCGCACTAGACAACGTCAGCGACGGTCTCACCCTTCGCGCCCGCGAGGTCCGCGGCAGCGGCTTCGCGCCAACACCGAGTTCGCGTGCCTGCGGCTGGTGCGATTTCTCGGCGATGTGCGCGGTCGCAGAGGCCTGAGGCGTTCGCGCTACTGGGCCTACACTCGATGCTGCGGACTCGTACCGGGGCGTTCGGCTCGACAGGCTGCGCTCATTGCGGAAGCTGATCACAAGGACGCAGGTCCTTGGCGCCACCGAGATAGACAAATTGGCCCGCTCCTTGTCCGATGGGTTTCCGGCCAAGTGATCGGCCAATTCAAGACGAGAGAATTTGGCAGGATGGACTAGCGATATGCCACTCATCGGAGAATACGCACCGAGCACTGCTGCGTGGGCGCGGGAGAACGCCGAGCTCTACGAGGCGACGAACGGCGAGCAGGGCGGCGACCTTCGCGGCAAGCCCGTGATCGTGCTGACGTCCGTCGGCGCGAAGACCGGCAAGCTGCGCAAGACGGCCCTCATGCGCGTCGAACACGACGGCGTCTACGCCGTGGTCGCGTCACTCGGCGGCGCCCCCAAGCATCCCGTCTGGTACTACAACCTCAAGAAGGATCCGCACGTCGAGCTGCAGGATGGCTCGATGAAACGCGACTACACCGCGCGCGAGGTTACAGGCGACGAGAAGGCCACGTGGTGGCATCGCTCGGTCGAAGCATGGCCCGACTATGCAAATTATCAGGCCAAGACGGACCGGCAGATCCCGGTGTTCGTGCTCGAACCGATCGAGTAGGGGACGGCGAAATTGACGGATTGGCCACAACGGCCGGGCCGCTGGGCGTTACCTTAGTACTGCGCCATGAGTACTGGTACCTGATCGGGTAGACTCGCCTTGCCGGTTCCCCATTGCATGGAGGCCCCGCCACAAATTGCCACGGTCAGCCGTAGCCATAGCACTTCCGCAAGCAGAATTCATCGCCGTCCAAGGCCACTTGTCCGAGGCAGGGTACGAAGCGATTTGCATCAGTACCGCCGACGAACTCGAACAGGTGCTGAGCCAACGCGACGATGTTCGAGTTGCCATCCTCGATGGCGAGCATAACTTCGACGGGACGCTCGAGATGTACGGGCTCCTGCACGAAGAGGGGCGCGACGTTCCCGCTCTGATCCTTATGCCTCCCCGCGCCCTTGGCCGGGTGGGCCTGGGGGGAAGCACCCAGTCCCGGGATGAGTACTTCACCCGCCCCTATTCGGCCGAGTCGCTCCGCTGGCGGGTCGAGGCGATGCTGATCCGGGTCGATACGGTCCCACCCGACGACGACGCCGGGCCGATCTTTGGAGACGCACCCGGATACGCCGGATACAGCGTGGATGCCGCTTCCGATGTAGGCCGCGGTCAGATTGTCATCATCTTCAATCCAAAAGGTGGAGTCGGCAAGACCACCATCGCGATCAACCTGGGCGCTGCCCTTCAGTTGCGCGGGCAGCGAGTTCTACTGGTTGACTGCGACACGATAACCGGCCACATATCCACGTCATTGGGTATGGCTTCCCCACGAACGGTCATCACTGCTTGGCAGGAGAACCAGGACTCGGGCGTGCAGGAGCGCTTCGCCGAGATCGCGCGCGTCCACAGCAGTGGCGTTTCAGTGCTGGTAATGGGCCAGTCGCCGCTCCACACCGAAATCCTGGAGCCCAAGACGGTGACGGATGCCGTCCAGGCGGCGCGCCGCTCCTACGACTGGGTGATCCTGGACATGCACCCGGACTACGGGCCGCTGAACCAAGCCCTCTTCTCGCTGGCCGATAAGATCCTGGTCCCGGTCACACCTGACGTGCCCTGCATTCGGGCGGCGGTTCAGTTCCGCGAAGTTTCTGTGGAGTTGGGAATTCGGGACCGTCTGTCGATGGTCATCAACCGCGCCAATAGCGGCGTGAGCGCGGCGGACGTGGAACGGGTCGTGGGTATGCCGGCGCTTGCCCGCGTTCGCTCGGCTGGAATGCTGTTTGTGCGCGCCGCGGACGAGGGTAAGTCAGCTGTGGAGCGCTTCCCGACAGCCAAGGTCGTGGGCGACATAGACGGCCTGGCTGCACGCTTGCTCGCGCCGGTCGGATCTGACGGCGGCGCAAGACCGCGCCAGAGGACGCTCAACTCGATTGGCATCTCGGTCAGGGGATTATTCGGCAGGCTGACTGCGCAGGTTTCCTTGGGCCGGGAGCTGGGGCAGGCGAGGCCGACGATCGGGACCGAGTCGCGAGTTAGCGAAGGTTCGGTTGTGGCTGAGCACGGCGGCCGGACACTTGTTCAAGCCGTTCAACCAGCCGGAGTAGATCCGACGCCTCGCTCTTCTTGAGTTCGCCGGTCTGAAGCGCCATCAGAAGGAGCTTGCGCCGCTCGAGCTCGTCGGCATCCAGGAGCATCTCGACCAGCCCCGACTGAGCGTCGCGCCGGGCGTCATTCGCGGGTGGCTGCTTTCTATTGAAGACCAAGGCGAGTTCCTCCGGGAGACTGACACCCGACGGGGACGTCGGACGCCTCTTTCGAGAATGATCGTTTGGTTCGGCCGTCCTGAGGGTTCCCCGATTGTACGGGTTGGGCTGGCCGAAAGGACTGCTGCAAGGTTACTAGCGGTTGGGACTGCGTAACCCGCAACACCCGGTGCGATTTAGCGTGGGCATGCGCAGCCGGACTTAGCATGTTGTCCTCTTTCATTGAGGTAGCGGCCATGTCCGGCACCGCGCTAACGCCCATATCCGACATCCAATACCAGCCCGGCGTGTGCAACATCGGGCCAAGCGAGATAGCCCGGCGGCGACGGGCCGGCCACGTCGGCCTGGTCGTTTCGGTCGTACTGCTCGGCGCCCTGCTGGCGCTGGCCGCCCCTCATTGGATGCGGTTGCTCCTAGTACTGCCGGCGGGTGCCTCTGCGTCGGGTTACCTGCAGGCTCGATTCCACTTCTGTGCCGGGTTCGGAGCCCAGGGCGTCTATAACTTTGGCGCCCTGGGTACCGTGCAACCGGTTGTGAATGCCGTGGCCAGAGCTCGGGACCGGGCCAGGTCGCTGCAAATTGGAGCGGCCAGCCTGGCGATCGGCCTGTTTGTCGCCATCGGCGCGTCACTGCTGCCCATCCGGTAGCCCAGGGGTCGCCATTGGAATCGCCCGGGACTATTCTTGAACACTACGGACTCTGGCCGCGTCTGGAATGGTGTGGGTCGTAATCCCGACTCGACGTGTGCTAAGCGACGATGGTGGCGGAGTGAGCGAGCGAGACAAGCCCAGCAGCGAGACAGGTGGCCGCCAGCCAAGGGGCCTCGGCGGTGACTCAGGTAGTGAGGATTGGCGCCGTTACGGCAGCGCGAATCCAGGGACCGCCGGCCCGCGAGCCCGGGCCGAGTCGGGGTTGGGCGAGACTGACGAAGCGGGCCATCCGCCCGACGACCAGTACCACGCCTACCGGCTTGAAGGCAGCCGGTCCGGATCTCGTACTGCTGCCGAGCTGGCGCTCGCCGGCCGCCACCGGCGCACATCGAATCTGATCGGGGTTGGTGCGGCGGTTGCGGTAATCGCGGCGGCGGCCCTCGCCTTCAACATTCAGGCGTCGACCATCTCGCCCCCGCCGGTGGCCTCCCGTGCCGCGCTGAGATCGCTGAGCAGCTCATCCTCGACGATCCCGTCCGCGACTTCTCCGGGGCCGTTCAAATCGACTCTCATCGGACAGGTGAGTGTGACCATCAGGTTGCCGCTTTCGGTGACCATCCCTGATCGCGGTCTGGATCCAGACAACGGCATCGCTATGTACCTGACCGGGCCGACCGGTGGGGTCGCCATAGATCCGGGGGCGGGCCGCCTGCTGCGCGTGTTCGGCGGTCCGGCGTTCGCTCACGGCATGCGGCGCGCGGTAGTCGCTTCCACACTGTGGGTCTCGGCCTGGCAGGACCAGGGCGGCCAGTGCGGTCCGAGTTGCTGGGTGCAGGCAGTCACGTACCAGATTGATCTGGAGACCGGCCGCATCCTCCAGACGTACCGGGGCACGTATCTCGTGTCCGCCGGATCGGACGGAATATGGGTGGCGACGGGATCGCTCGTCCTGCTTCTGGACTCCAGCACCGGAGCCACTCTGGCCACAACTCCCTGGCTGGGGACCGGTGAGCCGAGGATCGGCTGTGAGTACCTGTGGTCGTATCGGAGGGACGCGAAACAGGTTGACCTTGCGCTCCTCGATCGGAGCAGCGGCGACGCCATCGGCTCTACAACACTCTCGAGGGACTTCACCTTTGGCCCGGTCTGGGCCGATGGGCAGTGCTGGCTTATGTCGGGGTCAGGCGGGGCATCAGCGGGGACAACCAAGGTCGCGTGGCTTATGCCCGGCGGAGGGTTGTACGCGGAGCGCACGTTCGAGCAGTCCCTGGTGGTCCTCGATCGGGAGTTCTGGGTGTACAACTCGGACGGGAGCGTGGAGCGTTTCGAGCCTTCCGCGGGCGTGCCCTACGGGGTCAAGTACAAGCTCGATGTTCGACCTCAGGGCGGCGACCCTAAGTGGTTTTTCGCGGCCACCGGAACGCTGTGGATGCTCAGTGGCGACGATCTTGTGGGCTTCGACATCCGCACTGGAACGTCCGCCGTCAGGGGCTGAGGAACGCCTGGCGCGGGCAATTCGGCCGAGCGCGCTGCGGTCCTATTCGGTCTCGGTCTCGGTCTCGGTCTCCGTCTCGGTCTCGGTCTCGGGCAAGGGCGGTCGGCGCACCTGCGAGGTGACGAGTCCCGCCAGGGCGATCCCGAACAGCAGGCTGATTTCCAGGAACTGGTACTGGCCGGCTGTGTGGTGCGCAATGTCGTTGATCATGAGCAGGCCCGGCAGGAACGCAGCGAAGACCGCGGTCGCTATGACTTCCTGGGGGTGGTTCTTGTACAGCCGCCAGGCGCACCAGACGATGGCCAGAAAGAGCCCGTCGTGCTGGACGGCTAGGGATCCCAAGGCCAAGCCGATGATCGCGCCACCGATGACCGGTGGGTATGAGAGCACGTCGTTGCGCGGCATGGGCATGACCAGGGCCCACAGGGTGGCCGCCGCGAGATACTCGAGGGCAAACAATGGGCTCAGAGTTTGGAGGAACGCGCCGAGCCCGACCGGCCAGACCACGCAGATGACTGCCACAACCCGGGGAGGAACGCCGGCGAAGGTCGGCACCAGCAACCGCACCCCCAGGGCAGCCCCGATGAAGAAGCCCGGCATCTCCAGGACGTAATTCAGCGGCAGCAACAGGGCCCAGCCAACGGCCGTCGCGAACCGATCGGGGCCTGCAGATTCGCGCAGCGAACGTGATAGGCCATCGAGAATCGCGAACACGACCAGGACAGCCAGGAGGGAGACCGCCGAGGATGCCCACCATTTGAGTTCGAGAACCGAGGAGCGCGGTGCTTTCATGGCCGTGAAGGTAACACCGCGCGGCCCCGGGGCGCTTGGACTCTGGGCCGCATGCTGGACCGCTAGCCGGCGGCTCGGAGGCAATAGCCGGCGGCGGAGGCGATCAGTACCGCTTCAAAGCCTCGGCGGCACGACCGAGAAACCAGCGGGCAGTGCCGCGGGCGGCGATGTTGAGGAAGGCGCGATCCAGAACCGCTCCGATGTCGCCCCCGGGCGGCGCGTAATAGCCATCGAGACGAAGTTCGGTGCGGGTGAGCGTCAAATGGCCGGCGAAGACCGGGAAGAGCGGCGCCATCGATGAGGACTGCCAGCCGATGTCGACTTCGCAACCCTCGGCGGTATCGCGAACCGGTCCCAGGTCAACGTACGCGGCTTTCTTGAAAGTAAGGGTTGGGGCACGGTCGCGGACCGGCAGGGTCAGGTCCGTCAGATAGCGGCGCGAGGACGGATCCGTCGATTCAACGGGGCTTCCGAGCCATTCTTCGGCTTGAGCCGTAAGCACTGCGGCGGCCCTGGCTGGCTGCAGCGACGCGGGCTGAACGAGCCGCAATGGAGTAACGTGGGAGGGGACACTCGCCATGGCTAGACGATACGGGCCGGGTCGACGCCCGTCGTACCGGCGAATGTCGTGCAGATGGGTGACGAACGGCCCGAGCGCCCCTACCCGGACGGGCGAAGGCCGGGCGGGCGAAGGCCGAGCGGGCGAAGGCCGAGCGCGCCACCGGCGAGGTGGCCGGCGGTTGGGTCCGCGGAGCCGCCGGCATGGACGGGGCAGCTCACCTCGTCGCGCAGTCCCATGAGCCAGGCCACGCGATCGCGGTGGCGCGACGCGACGCGGTAGACCACGTCCGCGGCGAGGGCCGTGGGCGGGAGCGTGGCCCATGGACGAAGGAGCCATCCACCGGGCAGGGCGTCCAGGATCGCCAGAGCGGCATGCCCGCCCGTTACGACCTGGCCGGTGGCCTCGTCCACGACGTGAATGGCATCGCCCAAGTGGCCCTCGCCGGCGAGACGCTCGAGAATGGGGCGTCCGGAGGAGCCGGCGTCCTGAAGTGGCATGAACTCAATCCGGCCGTCGCGGTCCCAGCGCCGCAGGCACCGCACGGTTTCGCGGCAGACACCGCAGTCGGCGTCGTACAGCACGGTCCTCGAATTGGCGGGCGGCTCCGGGTCCACTTCGATCGACGTTGAAGCAGGCAGAGTGTCGATTGTCACGGCGGGATGTTAGCGCGCGCGGTCCGATTGCGCGCAGCCGTTGCGGTGGGCCGGTGCATGAACGCGCCGGACGAAGTTGGCGGGCCGCGGAAGTTGGCGGGCCGGGGGAAGTTGGCGGGCCGCCCCGTCGACGGTTGTTCCGCGGCGGGGCGGTCCATGCTCGCGTCGGTCTTAGCCGGTCGGGAACGTAGACGCATGGCCGGGTGACGTGGTGGCGCGCGTCTCGTCCGGCTCCGCGCGTCCGTGGAGTGGGCCCGCACAGTCCTTGCGGGCCATCTGCGCTAGGTATGGACCACCACGGGCAATCCTTGGGGCCTCATTCGTACCATCCACTTGCACCGATCGGCCTGTATCCTCGCGAGCATGGCCCAAGCACGTCGCGATCGAACGTCTCCCAAGCCTCCGCTTGCCGGCAGTAGGGCCGAGAAGCACGACGCCCTGGCGCGCGAGGTGAAGCTGCTGGGGGCGCTGCTGGGGCAGGTCATCGCAGAGCAGGGCGGTCCGGATCTGCTGGCGCTCGTCGAGCGCTGCCGTTTGCGGTCCATCGCCTTTCGAGAACACGGCGACGACGAAGCTCAGGCCGCCCTGTCAAACGAACTCGACTCGCTTGACGTGAGCCGTGCCGAATCGCTGGCCAATGCCTTCAGCCTGTACTTCCAGCTCGTCAATCTGGCGGAAGAGCGCGACGAGGTTCGCAGACTGAAGCGCGACGAGCGCGACCAGCAGGGGCCGATCGAAGGCACGCCGGAGTCGGCGGTCGATTGGCTGCTGGAGCGGGGTTGGACCGGCGATCGGATCGAAGGCCTGTTCAGTCGAATGAGAATCACTCCGGTTCTGACTGCCCACCCGACCGAGGCCAGGCGTCGCACCATGCTGACCGCTCTGCGCCGCTGCTACCGCCTCCTGGAACAACTCGATGACCCGCGACTCGGTCCATCCGACGACGCGGAGATCCGGCGCCGGCTGCGCGAGGAAATAACGATCCTGTGGCGTTCCGCCGCGATCCGAAAGCTTGCGCCGGCCCCGATGGACGAGGTTCGAACGGCGCTGGCGTTCTTCGACGAGACGCTCTTTCGGGTCATCCCGCGCGTCTACCGGCAGTTCGACGGGGCCCTGGACCGGGCCGGGGCGGGTGGCGCGGTTGCGGATAGCGGCACGGCCGCGCTCGAACCCAGGGACGCGGATGCCGTTCTGGCGGGCGATTCCGGTCTGAGCGGCACTCGTCCCGCTCGAATCGGGGCGTTCCTGCGCTGGGGGTCGTGGATCGGGGGCGACCGCGACGGCAATCCCAACGTCACCGCCGAGCTGACGCGCCAGGTGCCCCGCGTCCACGCTGACCACCTGCTGCACGGCTACGAGGCGGTTGCGACCCGGCTGCTCTTGACGATCGCGGTATTCGTGCCTCAGGCCCGGCTGCAGCCCATGCTCGAAGCCCGGCTCGCGCGCGATGCCGAGGAGTTGCCCGAAACGATGCGCGACCTGACGCGGCGATATCCGGAGGAGCCGTACCGCTGCCGCCTGGGGGCGATCGCCGAGCGGCTTCGCCGCACTCGGGCGTACCTGACCGAAGAAAGCGGGGCCGTCGCGGGCCGGTACCAGAAGCCCGAGCAGCTCGTCTTGGAGCTGGATGAGCTGCAGCGCTGCCTGGTCGCGGATCGGCTCGAAAGGGTCGCATATGGCGAGGTTCAGGACTTCCGCTGGCAGGTCGAGACGTTCGGGTTTCACCTCGCTTCCCTGGAACTCCGCCAGCATTCCGAAGTCCACAAGGCGGCCCTGGCGGCGCTCGACATGGCTACCGGCCCCGACCTGAACCTCGAACTCGTCCCGGGCGTCACCCCGGCTGAGGTGCTGGCCACGTTCCGCGCAGCTGCCGCGATCCAGCGGCGTTTCGGCGAGGCAGCCTGCCACCGCTACGTCATCAGCTTCAGCCGGTCCGGCGACGACGTCATGCGGGTCCTGAGACTTGCGGAACTGGCCGCCGACCCGTCCATCCCGGCCGTCGCCACAGGCGGTCTGGCGCCCGCCACGCCGACACTGGATGTGGTGCCGCTTTTCGAGTCTTCCGATGCCCTGGAGGGTTGTGGCGAGCTTCTGGAGTCACTCCTGGGTAATCCGCGGTATCGGCGCCACCTCGCGTCTCGCGGCGACCGCCAAGAAGTGATGCTGGGCTACTCGGACTCGAACAAGGAATCCGGTTTCCTGTCGGCGGTTTGGATGTTGTATCGAGCGCAAGCCCGATTGGCCCAGGTCGCACGTCGGCACGGCATCGAGTTGACCCTCTTCCATGGTCGTGGCGGGGCCATCGGCCGGGGCGGCGGGCCGACGAATCGGGCCATCCTGGCGCAGGCTCCGCGGTCTATCGACGGTCGATTCAAGATGACCGAGCAGGGCGAGATGGTCGCGGCCAACTACGCCAACCTTGCCATCGCCGAGCACCATCTCGGGCTCGTGGGGAGTGCGGTCGCGGTTGCGTCGACGCCTGAGCACGACGAGTGCGTCGACGAGGTGGACGAGCGCGGGCGCCAGACGATGGATGAACTGGCCGATCGAGCGCGGGCCGCCTACCGCTCGCTCGTATATGAGGAGCCAGCCTTCGAACGCTTCTTCCGCGCCGTGACACCGGTCGAGGAGTTGTCCTCCATGGCGCTCGGGTCGCGACCGGCTCGGCGGGGTGCACCGACCTCGGACGCAACGCCCCCGGCGGAACGGGGCCGGTCCGGGATCGAATCGCTGCGCGCGATTCCATGGGTATTCGCCTGGTCGCAGGCTCGCATCGGGCTGCCCGCCTGGTATGGCCTCGGTTCGGCGCTGGAGGGTTACGAGCAGGCCCACGGAGCCGGCTCGCTGGCCGAGGTGGCTGTGCTGTACCGCGACTGGCCCTTCCTGACCAGCGCTTTCGACAACGCGGGCCTGATTCTCGGTCGATCGGAGCCGCAGATGGCTGGGCTGTACGCCGCCCTGGCAGGCGACCTCGACGGCGAACGCATCTGGGGCTTGATCCTGGCCGAGCACGAGCGGTCGGTTCGAGCGCTGGTGGTGATGACGGGCCGGGCCAAGATTCTGGCCGGTGAGCCGATCGTCGCCCGGTCGATTCGATTGCGGCGCCCGTACATAGATCCGCTGTCTCACATCCAGGTACGCTTCCTTGCCAGGCTGCGAGCTCTTCCGGCCGACGATCCGGATCGGGAGCGATTCCGGCGGCTGGTCCAACTCACCGTCAACGGCGTCTCGGCTGGATTGCAAAACACCGGCTAGGCCGACCTCGGGTCGGCAAGGAGGAAACGAATGCCCACGCCGCGAAGGGCCCCAGCCAAGCCAGCCGACAAGGCCGCAGGCGCGGTACCGGCCGGCTCGAGCGTGCCCGCGGCGCCGAACTCGGCCGCCGCGCCGGTCGACGCGCCGGTCGCCGCTGTGGTGCCGCCACCGCCACTTCCCGCCGACGATGCCGAGCTTTTCGGCATGGGGCTCGATGCCTTGGCTCAGCGCTGGGCGCGATCCATGCAAAACGCGCCGATCGGGGCAGAGGCTATGCGCGGTGCCGATCGCCGGGCCCAATCAATGGGCGTGATGAGCATTCGCCTGATGGAGCACGCCGGCTGCGCCGTGGCCGCGGCCACGATGGCCCTGGCCCAGGAAACTGGCCGTTGGGGCAAGGGGCCGATCCTAATCCTGTGCGGGCCGGGCAATAACGGGGGCGATGGGTTCGTGGCGGCACGCCATCTGGCCCGCCACGGCGCCCGCGTGGTAGCGGTTCTGGTGGCGAGCGAGGGCCGCCCAGCCGGCCGCGATGCACTCCGCAACTGGGATCGCCTCGAGGGCGAGGAACACGTTGAGCGGATCCACACCGCGGTTGCCCGGGACGTGGCGATCCTGGGCCAGGGAGTAGAGAAGGCGGCGGTGGTCGTGGACGCACTTCTCGGGACCGGCGGCGAGGGCCCGCTGCGCGAACCGATCCGCAGCGCCGTAGAGGTTATCGCCAAGGCCCGCCGTGCGGCAATCCCGATCGTCGCGGTCGATACCCCAACTGCGGTGGACCTCACAAGTGGCGATCTCTCCGATCCAGTTGTCCAGGCGCACCTGACGGTGACGTTCCACCGGCCCAAAATTGGGCTGCTGGCGCGCCGTGGGGCGGCCGTTGCGGGGCGGGTTCTGGTGGCTCCGATCGGGATTCCTCAGGAAGCGGATCGGGGCTGAGGGAGGACCCCGGCGCCGGTACCGAACCGCGGGCGCCGGGACGCAGTGGCCCTTTAGGGACGGGCCTGGTCTGGCGACAGCGAACGCCCGGGAACGACGGCGAATGGCCAAGCACCGGGCGCCGGCCTCACCTCACAATTTCTGCTCAACGCTCACCACGTGAGCGTTATACAAGCTGCGTGGGCCTGATTTCACCGGCCCAGGGTTCGATGTGGTTCCTGCCGGGCAGGACGAGCCAATTACCAACGAACTCAGCCCGATTCCGACCTAATCGAACAACATCCGGTAGGAGTTAGGCCTCGCGAGCGTACATGGCGCCCTTTCGGAACCGAGGGTGTTGGATAACGCTCGCCTCACGAGCAATCGACAAGGAAACGCCCCGCCCCCGGCGCCGGTCCCGACCCCGGCCCCGGCCGGCCCTGCCCGCCTGCCCCGGCCCCGACCCCGGCCCCGGCCGGCCCCGGCTCGTCGGCCCCTGCCCGCCTGCCCCCCCCCGGCCCCGCCCCCGCCCCCGCGCCCCGCTCCGTGCCCGGAACCGTGGAGCCCTAGGGGACGATCATCACGTACTTGTTGGTCCAGGCGCGAACCGGCGCGTCGTTGTAACGGTTGAAGTATTGGGTCAGCTGGGCCGGAGTCAGTTTCGTATCTGGTGCCAGATCGTAGCCCCATTTGTTGATGACTCTGGGGTAGAGCGGCCCCGATACATAGACTGCGGTGACCTGGAATTCAGTCGTTGTCGCCGGATCCGCCGTTGCGCTGAATCCGTTCATGACCCATGCATGGCGGCCCGACCACACCAGGAGGCCAACTGGTTTGTTCGTCAATCGCATGCGCAGCGCGGCATTCTTGAGTGCCGAAGAAGAATCTCCGAAGGCCGCCACGGAGTAGGTGCTGCCACCAAACCGATCCAGGGCCGCCGCCCAGCCGGCAGGATCTGATCCGGCCGTGTATGTGCCGCCATCGTTTGCCCGCGCAAAGGCGATGTATGCCAGCTGCGATGGACCGGTCGAGTCGCTCCTGTTGAGGATCATGTTCAGCATCATCTGCGTGCCGGCCGCGATACACAGGGTTATGTTGACCTGCGAGGCAAACGCCTGCGGCCGATACAGGTCCAGCGTGCCGGTCCAGACCGGAAGTTGGGCGGCGACCACCAACGCCCCCGATGTGATCTCGCTGCGATATCCGGCCGCATCTTGGAGGGTCATCCGGTAGCGGCTACAGGAGGACCGGGCGAGAGTCTGGACGACCGAATGCCCTGCGAACGTCAGGCCCACCCAGCCGGACCAGGCCACGCCGCTGCATCCGCCGTTCACCGACCGAGCCGTTTGCCAAACCAGGCTCCGGCTGACGATGCGCGAACCCACGGTGTCTCTTTCGGCCCAGTCGATCGTGACTGTGGGTTGGTAGGACACGACGTCGGCGAAGGGATTCGTGAAGTCGATCGTGGGGCCGTAGCCTTCCGGTGCCGGAATGATCGAGGCCGACGTAATCATCTGGCGTCCCGTGGCCGTCATCAGAATGAGCACAAACCGGTAGCAGCGGTTCGGAGGCAGTCCGGCTACCGCGAACCGAGTCACCGTCACGGTCGCCGACTTCACCGGCAGCCAGCGCGGGTCGCAGGTCGTGGTTCCATTGGGCCGCGAGGTCTGGAGGACGACCGTGCGCGTCGAAATGCTGGAGGCGGCGCTCTCAGTCCACGTCGCCGTGAATTCAGCCGTCTGAACGACTGTGACCAGACCGGGCAGAGGTGTCAGGAACGTGGCGGCAGGTGTGGCGGCTTCCGCCGTCCCGGAACCGATGGTCCCGAGCATCAAGGCGGCCAACGCAAGAGCAAGATATCGATGGCGGCGCAGGGCGCTTCCCAATACTAGATCGCGGGCAGAATGGTTAGTTGAATGAGACAAGGTCATGACCGGCGTCTGAGGGATCTATTGTCGACATTTCCATATGGCATCCAACACTCCTTCGTACGTTAGCAGTTCCGGTCCTGCAATCCCGCGGCAAAGCACGCGGATTGGCCGTCAGCGTGTCCCGTAGCGGCACGACAGGGCCTCGCGGCGGGGTCCTCTTGGTTTCCGGAGCCGTTCCACTGAGCGCCCGAGCGGCGCGGACCGTTTGC
>JANYJG010000039.1 GCA_025358515.1 Chloroflexota bacterium | reverse complement strand
CTCCGGCTCCGAGGGTCTTGAGCGCATCAAGGTACTGAAGTGTCATCGTCTTCTGGTCGATGCCATGAGCGGCCTTGAAGATCGTCTGAAGCGCTTCGCTAAAGCCTTGAGCGCGCAGGATAGCTGCCTGCCGATCGCCCTCGGCGCGGAGAATGCTGGATTGCTTATCGCCCTCGGCCACGTTGATCGTGGCCTGGCGCGTGCCCTCCGACTCGGTGATGACGGCCCGCCGCGTCCGCTCCGCGGAGAGCTGGCGGTTCATCGCCTCTTGAACGGCCGGCGGGGGCAGGATCTCGCGGATTTCAACTGTGGTGACCTTGCCGCCCCACCGCTCGGTGACTTCGTCGAGCTTGATCCGGAGCGTCTCGTTGATCCGTTCGCGCTGTGAGAGCACGTCGTCGAGAGGGATATCGCCAATGACCGATCGGAGCGAAGTCGCGGCCACGCCCTGCAGCGCGCCGGCGAAGTTGGCCACGTTGACGATGCTCATGAGCGGGTCCGCGATTTTCCAATAGATCAGGAAATCGACGCTGAGCGGGGCATTGTCCTTGGTAATCGCCGTCTGGCGCGGAACCTCGATGAACTGCTCGCGCAGGTCAACCTTAATGCCTTGGTCGACGATCGGGATCAGGAATCGCAGGCCCGGCTCTCGAACCAGGCCGGGGTTCGTCTGGCCCCAGCGCTTAACGACCATTCGTTCCCACTGGGCCACGACGCGCATCGAGGTGACGACGACGACGATCAACACCACGGCCAGCCCGATAAGGACCGCCAGAACAACATTGCCAGTTTCCATCCCCAAACCTCCAACTCCGCGGCTGCCCAAGCGGGCGAACGACTACCCGACCTTCTCCACGATAAGTGTCAGGCCCTCCTGTCCGGTCACCTTGATCCTGCTACCACGCGGTGCCGTGCCACCGGAGGCGAGCCGCGCCGTCCATGACTCGCGGGCAACATAGACAGTCCCTGTGGGCAACAGGTCCGACTGGACTTCTCCGATCTGACCGACAAGCTGTTCCGTGCCCACCATGCCCGAGCCCACCGGAACCGCCAGACTTCGCATCTTCAGCAACGTACGCAGCACCAGCAGGGCATACGCCGCCGCGATCACGGACATGGTTGCGATGATCGGCCAGGCCACGACCACGGCGGGCAGGTAGGGGCCCGGGGAGCCGTAGAAGGCCACGGCGCCCACAACGAACGCCACCAGACCGCCGATCGCCAACAGGCCGTGACTCGGGACGCTCGTCTCCAGGGTCAGCATCCCGATCCCCAACGCCACCAGGACCACGCCCAGCACATTGAGCGGCAGGCTGCCCGACCCGTAGAACGATAGAACCAGCGAAACGGCCCCGACGAGCCCGAAGAGCAGCGTCGGGTGGAACAACTCCAGGAGCACAAACAGGATGCCCAACACCAACAAAATGAAGGCGATGTTCGGGTCGTCCAGGGTGTGTAAGAACGATTGGATCAAGTTCTCGCTGACTGCAACCTTGGTGGCGCCCTTGGTGTGCAGCACGACCTGGCCGGCCTTTGTCGTGACCGACTGGCCGTCCGCCTGGGTCAGCACGTCATCCAAAGTCGAGGCCACGCCGTTGATGGCCTGGGCATCGAGCGCTTCCTGCCAGCTGTACGACCGGGCCTGCGCGACGGTACTCTCGGCCCAGGCGACCGACGCGGGATGGCGTTGCTGGGCGATCCCTCGGATCAGGGACTTGGCGTGCTCCATGACCTTGGCGGCCTCGGTCTGGCCGAAGACCGCGGCAATGTCTCCGCCGCCGGCCGATACCGGCGAGGCCGCGCCGATGTTGGTGCTGGGCGCCATGAAGGCGAGGTTGGCCGAGAGAGTGATGAACGTCCCGGCGCTGGCCGCACTCGCCCCCGCCGGCCCGACCCAAACGATCGTCGGAACCTTGGCGTCGAGAGCGGTGACAATTTCGCTCATCGCGCTCTCGGATCCGCCCAGCGTGTCCAGTTGGATGATCACCGCGGCAGCCCCGTCAGATTCCCCCCGGTGCACCGCCTCGGTCACATAGTCCGCCATCACTTGATCGACGACGCCACTGGTCTGGACTACGAGAACCTCTGGACCGGCCGGGGCGGCAACGGTGCCGGCCGAGGCCAGAGGAGTAGTCGCGGGCCGGATGAGGGCCGTTCCGGAAGACCCAGACCGGGCCTGACTCGCAAACACCAGCAAGGTTCCGACCACCGCGAAAGTCGCCGCAAGACGAACCACCGACACCGCGGCTCGCCCAATTCCCGCCCCAAAGGAGCGCCGCTCGAACAGCGCTTGAAGGATTCCCGGTCCGTGTCGCTGCTTCTGGACGGTCCACGGCAGGGCCGCGGTTTCCGGCGGCAGTGGCGGCGTGGGGCTCGCAGCCGCGACGGCCTGGAGCCTGGCCTCGAGGTCCGACTCGGGATCGTTCATCAGGTCCCACCTTCGGCCGGGGTTATCCGGCGGCGCAATGCCGAAATGGCGGCATGATGCCTGGACTTCACCGTGCCGATGGGAATGCGAAGCCGGTCGGCGATCTCGGCGAGCGAGAGTTCGCCCCAGTAACGGAGCACCACGACCATTCGAAGCTCGTTGCTTAGAACCGAAAGAGCCCGCCCGACCGTATCCCGAGCGAGTGCCGCGCGGAACGGATCGGCCCCGACCAGCTGCATGTCGTCGATATCGAGAGCTCGCTGTCGGCTGCGGCGACGCAGCCGGGTCCGGCAAACGTTGACCAAGATCTGACTGAACCAGGCGTGGTATCGATCGCGCTCGCGCAAACCGGGCCAGCCACGCCAGGCCCTAACAGACGCCTCCTGGACCGCGTCCTGGGCTTCCGTCGCGTCGGCAAGCAAGTATCCGGCCAGCCGGTAGGCCATCGGTAGCTCGCCCTCCAGCCGAGAGGCGAACTCCGCATCCATCGTCCGGTCACGCACAATCGCGGACTTGACCGGCGCCAATGCAACATCGTTGTTCAAGAATGTGTCTTTCGCGAACATCCCACGCTCTTGTGGCGGGCCAACTCGGTCTTCCATACGTGAGACTCGACTACCGTGCCGCAGGTTCGGTCGCAGAATGGACCGGCTCGAGAGCGTCGAGCACGAGTTGACTCCACGTCTCCAATCGGTCGCGAACCGACTGCACGACCTGGACCGATTCGAAGCTGCCGCTGAGCTTGTGGGTTTCACGAACGCTGACCGGACGCCCTGCCGCATCGGCCATGAATACCACGCCAAGGTGATGCACGCCCACCTCGACTTCGTCGTCATTGAGAAGTCCCAGGAACGAGAACTCGGGTACGAAAGCCGCGGTAAGTTCCTCACGCCACTCGCGTTTCAAGCCACCGATGACGGATACATCGCCGGGATTCATGTGGCCGCCCACACCAATGCTGTAGCGATCGTGCAGTCGGGCATCCCCGCCGGCTTTCGTCCGCTTCATCAAGAAGATCCGCTGCCCATCGTGAAGGACCAGGTACGGGATGATCTGCTTGATCGTCCGATCGACCTCGGCCGCGGCCCGTGGCACAAAACTTCCGGCCGCGTCGATTCGACTTAGGATCGCGGCTACGTCCCCGTCCGACTTGACGCCTCGCCACACGGCCATGCCGTCCAGCAGGACGTCCCGCGGAACCGCGTAGACGAACTCACCCGATGGCCCGGCTAGCTCCGCCACTACGGAGCCGACTTCTCGAGGCGGGCCCTGTCGGCCGCGAATCGCTCGCGCAGTCGCTCGGGATCGGGGCCGTCCGGTCGCTCGAGTTCGGCCAACCACTCGTCTAGAAGATCGCGGAATTCGCGCAGTCGCTCGGCTATGGCCGCCGTGTTAGTGGCGGCGATTCCCGCGCTCATCGCCGGATTCCCTTTGGCAAGCCGAGTCATGCCCGCCCAGCCGGTTGCCGCCAGCACCTCGGCCGCCCCCCAATCGCCCCGGTCTGGTTCGCCGGGCCGGCCCGCGATGGCCTCCACCAGCGCCGCGGACAGCACCAGTGGCACATGACTGATCGCTGCCACAGCCCGATCGTGGGCCGCAGCGTCCATGGGAATCTGAATGGCCCCGCAGGCCGAGACCAGTTCGTTGATGCGCTCGCCGTCGCCCGGACGGGCGCATTGGCCCGGCACGGTTACCCAGGGCCGGCCGACGAACAGATCCGGAAGGGACGCGCCATAGCCGCTCAACTCCCGGCCGGCCATCGGGTGACCGCCGATGAAATGCAGTCGAGCCTTGTTGGCCCGATCGACGATGCTCGCCTTCACGCTCGAGACATCGGTGATGGTGGCCTCATCGCACAAGAAGCGGCTCAGGTCCGCGCCCAGTCTGTCCACCAGATCCAGGCAAATGAGCGGCGGAGCTGCCAGGACGATGATGTCGGCATCGCCGACCGCGTCTTCCAGCCTGGCTGCCGCGACGTCCAACACGCCGTCGTCGACGGCCTGCCTCACCGGAGCGGGGTTCCGGCTCCAGGCTGTGACTTGCCAGGCACCAGGGCCGCTTACACTTCGCAGCGCCCTGGCGATCGAGCCGCCAATCAGTCCGAAACCGACTATAGATATACGCACGACTCCATTATGGGCCGCGTCGCCTCCATTTCATCTGACGCCGGTCCCACAAATGCAATACCCCGAACGGCTGAGTGCCTTTCTTCCGAAAGCTCGACTAGAATGGCAACAGTCGGTCCGGCCGCGTTATTACGCTGCCCACCAGAATTGGTCGCCGCTGCCAAGAGGGAATCGCACATGCTCGAATCGTCTGGCGAGACCCGTCCCATCCGTGTCCTCCTCGTCGACGACCACCAGCTCCTAACGGGAGCACTGTCTCAGATTCTCAGCCGCGAGCCGGACATCATGGTCGTGGGCGTTGCTGGTAGCGTTGCTGAGGCTAAGGCGATGTCCCGTGAGCGATTGGACGTCGTTCTTATGGACTACCGCCTGCCCGATGGCACCGGAGCCGAGGCCACGCGCTCGATCAAGGCCCGCTGGCCGGCCGCTCGCGTCGTCATGCTCACGGCCTTGACTGATGACGAGACGGTCCTGGAGTCCATCCAGGCCGGCGCAGATGGCTACCTGACCAAGGACCGGGCCATCGACGAGGTTGTCACCGCCGTGCGGGCCGCCTATGCGGGCGAGACGCTGCTACCGCGGTCGGTGATTGTCGGCATCGCCCAGCGCGTCGCGGCTGCCAAGGAGCGCGGCACTGAGCGCCGCCAGATCGAACCTCTTACGCCCCGCGAATTGGAAGTCCTTAAGGCCCTGACCGAGGGTCTGGCCACGCCGGACATCTGCGAACGCCTGTATATCGCGCCGAACACGCTGCGCACGCACGTCCAGAACATCATGGGCAAGCTTCGCGTGCACTCGAAGCTCGAGGCGGTGGCATTCGCCCTGCGGCACCGGCTGGTCGAGCCGCCCAAGTCGGACGACAGGCTCTTCTAGAGTTACAGGTCGCCGATCGATTAGCGACTCCGAGCCCTTCAGGCTGGACGCCGCCGCCGAACCGTTCGACGTTCTCCATCGCGACGTTCATCCCCCGTCGGCGATGCCCCCGATCCGACTGCCCGCCGGCGAATCGTGCGGCGATCCAATGATCGCCGGTCGTCTGCGAGAGACCAGCCGCACCGCGGACAGCGGCGTTCCTCTGCAAACAACTCGGCCAGCGGAACGGTTGCCCAGAGCGTTCGACCACATGCGAAACAAGCGAGTCTCGGCATACGCGGATCGTACGTCATCGGCCGTCGCTTGAGGCGGTTTCGGCCCAGCCAACTGGGGCACCCCGAACCGGTCGCTTTCTCCTCCTCCCGCGATCGGCGCCCGGAAACGGGAATCAAAAGAGCCGCGCCTTACAGCGCGGCTCTTTTGATTGCGGGGCGTTGGAGGGCCCTCGGTATCGGGAGCTATACCTCGACGGACTCCAAGGCGTGCTTGACCTCTTCGGCCGGGTACTCGTAGTCCTCGAGCTTTCCGGCCAGGAAACGCTGATACGAGGTCAGGTCGAAGAACCCGTGGCCCGACAGGTTGAACAGGATGACCTTCTTTTCGCCGCTCGCCTTGGCCTCCAGGGCAATGTCGATCGCGGCCTTGATGGCGTGGGTCGACTCTGGCGCGGGAACGATGCCCTCGGTCCGGGCGAACTGGATGCCGGCCTCGAAGCAGGGGCGCTGGTGCAGGCTGCGGGCCTCGATGAAACCGTGATGCTTGAGCAGGCTGACCTGGGGCGACATGCCGTGGTAGCGGAGACCGCCGGCGTGGATCGGCTCCGGCACGAAGTCGTGGCCCAGGGTGTACATCTTGACCATCGGCGCCATCTTGGCGGTGTCGCCGTAGTCGTAAGCGTAGCGGCCGCGGCTCAGGCTGGGAGCGGCCTCCGGCTCGACCGCGATCACCTGATACTTGCGGCCGCCACGGAATGTTCGGCCGAGCCACGGAAAGGCTAAGCCGGCGAAGTTTGAGCCACCGCCGGCGCAGGCAATGATTACGTCCGGCTCCTCACCGGCCATCTCCATCTGGATGATGGATTCCTCGCCGATGATGGTCTGGTGGAGCATTACGTGGTTGAGGACGGAACCGAGCGCGTAATGCGTATCCTCGCGCTTGACAGTGTCTTCGACCGCTTCGCTGATGGCCATGCCGAGCGAACCTGGGCTGTCCGGATGCTCGGCCAGGATGGCTCGGCCGGCTTCGGTCTCCATGCTCGGGCTGGCGACGACGCTGGCCCCGTAGGTTTCCATGAGCAAGCGGCGGTACGGCTTCTGGTCGTAGCTCGCTCGAACCATGTAGACCTTGACCTCGATCCCGAACATCGCGCCGGCGTATGCAAGCGCGCTGCCCCATTGACCGGCCCCCGTCTCGGTGGCGATGCGCTTGATGCCCTCTTCCTTGTTGTAGAAGGCTTGTGGGATCGCGGTGTTGGGCTTGTGGCTGCCGGCCGGGCTCGTGCCTTCGTACTTGTAGTAGATGTGGGCCGGCGTATCGAGGGCCTTCTCCAGTCGGAGAGCGCGAACCAGAGGGCTGGGTCGGAACTGGGCGTATAGGGCGCGGACCGGCTCCGGAATCTCGATCTCACGTTCGGTCGAGACCTCCTGGAGGATTAGAGCCATCGGAAAGAGTGGGGCGAGATCCGCAGGACCCAGCGGCTGATGAGTGCCTGGATGTAGAGGCGGAGCCTGCTCTACGGGGAGATCTGCCGCGATGTTGTACCAGGCGCGAGGGATCTGTGCCTCGTCCAGCAGAAAACGGGTGCGCTCGACCATGCGACTCCTCCAGCCGTTATTGCGGCGACTTGATTGCTCGGCACCATCGCGCGCCCCACAACGGCGGTGGTCCCAATAGCCTAGCGGCTGGACGCGTCGACGTGCAAGGCGAACCGGGCCTGGATGCGGAAACCCGCGGCCGCACTCTTAGTCCGCGCCCAGCACCGCTTCCGACAGGGCCTCGTAGCGCGTAGCGCCGTGCCCGACCTGGCTCCTGTACAGCACCAGCCGATCCGCGGTCCAGGACAACCTCACGTCACGTGCCTCTTCCAGAAGTTTCGCCGCATAGCCGTCTGCGCCGATCACGCCGTCGGTGCGAGCCAAGGTGAGGTGTGGATTGAAGGGCCGATCGTCGGGGGTCCAGCCCAGCCTTGCCAGCTCGCCATTTATCCGGCCGGCGATTCCCGCCAGTTCCCTTGCCCCGTCGCCAATGCCGATCCACAAGACCCGCGGCCGATATTGATTCGGGAACGCGCCGCCGCCTGATAGGACTATCTGGAACGGAGCCACTCCCCGGGCCGCCTCGGCAACGACGGCCCCAACTTCCTGCTGGCGCATGTCCGGCGTCGGGCCGAGAAATCGCAGGGTGACATGCAAGCCTTCGACGCGGACCCATCGAGGCTGCCCGAATGCCCGCTCCTCTATCGGCGCCCCCGCCACGCGCGACATCAACTCGCCGATGGCCAGCCTGACCTCGTCGGCCACGGGAACGGCCACGAAGAGCCGGCTTGTGCCCGGTGGATCGTCCTCGGGTCTAGCGAAGCCGCCTGTGCTCGGCGGGCGCGAACGACCCCCTGGCCGTGGCGCGCCGGGTCGGCCTTGATGAGGCGCCGGTGGACCGCCGCGGCTCATGCCCGCACCGTCAGACCGAACGTCGGGTCGCTACTCGTTGTAAAGCCGTTCCTCGATGAGTTTCTCCTGGACCGCTCGACCGTTGGGATCGAAGCATGAGAACTCAAAGTGTTTCTCGAATTCCAAGTCGACGTTGTCCTGGCCGCCACGGTTCTTCTCGATCGAGACGACCACCCAATCGCGGAATCGCTGCGCCTGATAGGGGTTGAACTCGATATTGACCTTGGCCACGATGTGGTACTTCTCGTTGATGATCAGGATGATATCGGCCTCGTAGTTGATGGCCGATGAGCCGCGCAGGTGGTGGTTGCGGAGCCGCTGGGCCTTGAGCCCTTCCTTGTCCGCTGCCACGATCGCGATCATTGGCACCTGCTCGGATAGGGCGATGTCCTTGAGGCCGTTCACCACGTACGTGACCTTCTCCGACTCGTTGGCAGGCTCCGGGAACATCGGCACCTTCTGGAGGTAGTCGATGACCACGAGCAGTCGCCGATCGCCCGACAGGACGCGGTGCCGCTGCACGAGCTTGCGCAGGTTGTCCACGGTGCTGGCGCTTTGCGATCCTCGGAGCAGAAATAGGTTCTGCCCGTAGCGAGCGATGCGGTCCAGGCTGGGCCGTAGCCTCGGGTTGGCGGTCAAACTCGTGCCGCCAGTCCCCTCGCCCATCCAGGAGGACATGATCTCCTTGCGAACGTCCTGAATCTTGATCGCACCGGTCTTTTGGGGAAGGTGCGCAAGCGCCGATTCGAGGGCCACAAGCCTGTTGAGGAGGTACTGCTCTTCGTGCTCGAAGCACACGTACAGGACGTTGGCCTGGCCGCTGGAGGCGACGTTACGTGCCATCTGGAGGGCCATGGTGGTCTTGCCGGTGCCCTGAGCGCCGCCAATCAGCAGAAGCTCACCAGCTCGCAATCCGCCCCCGATGGTCTTGTCCAGCATTCCGAAACCGAGGGGGACCGGCTGGTACTCGCCGAATCGGCCACTGGCGAAGTTGTCATTGAGGTCCACGAGCACGTCCAGAGCCGAACGCGGAACCATGCTGCCGTTATCGGTGTCCAGCCGCCAGGTGTTCGGTTCCACGGCGGCATCCGCCTCCTGCGGCAGATCGGTCGTCGTCACGGTTGCCTCCAGCCAGGTTTCACAGGGCGTGCATCGAGTGGCATCGTATCAGTGACCTCCGGCCCGTGAATGACTCGGTGCAGGTTGCACGCGTGTGGATTGCGCATAGGCCGGACCTTACTTGAGGTTAACGCCGGCGACCTCGTCCCAGTATCGGGCGATAGTACGGATTCCGGTTTCATAGTTAGCCATCGACATCCACTCATTCGGCGCGTGGAACTGACCATCAGGCGGCGCGAAGCCCAGCAGGACCGTCGACAGACCAAGAATCGACTCGAAGCTGGCGCAGACCGGGACGGAACCACCTTCTCGGATATACAGGGGCTCTGTCCCGAACGTGGCCTTCAGCGCCCGAGCGGCGGCCTGGGTGGTTGGATTGTCGATGGGCGTGAGACTCGGCATGCCGTCGCCGAGACGCTGGATGGAGTAGCGGACAGACTTGGGTGCCACCTGGGCAATGTACCGATCAATCAGCCCGAAGATCTTCTCCGAGTCCTGGTTGGCTACCAGGCGGGCGCTGATCTTGGCATGGGCGTGAGCCGGGATGATGGTCTTGGGACCGTCGCCCTCGAAGCCGCCCCATATGCCGCAGACGTCGAGCGTCGGTCGGGCGCCTGTGCGTTCCAGAGTCGTGTAGCCCGGCTCGCCGTGCAACTCCGGCACGCCCAGGGACTCTCGGTACGCCTCCTCGTCCAGGGGCAGCCTGGCGAAGGCGGCCTTGTCCACAGGCGTCAGCCCTAGGACGTCGTCGTAGAAGCCCGGCACGCTGATCCGCCCGTCCGGCGCCTTGAGGGCGGCCACGATCTGGCACAGGGCGTTGATTGGGTTGTCTATGGCGCCGCCGTACGCTCCCGAATGTAGGTCCGAGTTGCTGCCCGTCACGTCCAGCTGGAAGTAGACCAGGCCCCGCAGCCCGATCGTGATCGCCGGCAGGTTCCCCTCAAAGAACGACGTGTCGGAGATGACGGCGAAGTCGGCCTTCAGGCGCTCGCGATTGGCCTCCAGCCAGGCGTCCAGGTGGACCGAGCTGGACTCCTCCTCGCCTTCAATGACGAGCTTGAGGTTCACCGGCAAGGAGCCGCGCGTCGCCAGCAGGGCTTCGATTGCCCGAGTGTGCATGTGCACGTGCCCTTTGTCGTCGGAAGCCCCGCGGGCAAGCATGCGGCCGTCCTTCACCACAGGCACAAACGGCGGCGAATCCCACAGATCGAGCGGATCCACCGGCTGGACGTCGTAGTGGGCGTACACGAGGACCGTAGGCTTGTCGTGGGCGTGCAACCAGTCGGCGTAGACAACCGGATGGCCACCCGTTTCGGATACATCGACGTGCTCCATGCCCGCGGCCGCAAGGTCTGCGGCCACGAATTCGGCCGCTGCACGGCAGTCGGGGGCATGGGCCGGCATTCCGGAAATGCTGGCTATTCGCAGGAACGCCTTGAACGACTCCAGGCGCTGGTCCTGGGACTTGGCGAGGAACGCTTCCAGGGCCGCGTCGGGGGCGAAATCGGCAGGCGCAATGGTCATTCGGGCTCTCCAGTTGGGGCCGCAGCAGCTCGATTGTAGCCAGGGGCCACGGACGTGCTCGCGGGCGCTGGCTGCGGTCAAACGGAAACCGGGCAGCCGTGTGGCCGCCCGGCTCTGTTGCTATGGGATGTGGGACGTCTAGGACGCGCTCGGGCTTGGGCTTGGGCTTCCGGCCGGCGGTGCGCTGGGGGCGGAGGTCGGCGGCAGCCACGGCTCCGACAGCGGCGTCAGCCCGGAGATGCCGTGCAGGTTGAGCTTGGGCGGCAGGCCGTCGAAGATCTTCTCGAACTCCTCGCCCTCGACCGTCTCTTCGGCAATGAGCTTATCGGCCAGAGTCAACAGCCTTGCCTTGTTGTCGGTCAGAGTTTGGGTTGCCCGAGCGTAGCCATGCTCGATGAGGGCGCGGACTTCTTCGTCGATCAATTTGGCAACGTCGTCGGAGTAGTTGCGCTGCTCGCCGATCTCTCGACCCAAGAACACCATCTCGTCGTGCTTGCCGAACGCCAGCGGGCCGAGCTTGTCGCTCATGCCCCACTCGGTCACCATCCGGCGGGCCAGATCCGTCGCCTTCTCTATGTCATTGCTGGCGCCGGTCGTGGTGTCACCGAAGATGAGCCGCTCCGCGGCATTGCCGCCAAGCAGACCGGCGATCTTGTCCTCGAATTCGGTCTTGGATTGCAGGTAGCGATCTTCCATCGGCAAAGCCATGGTGTAGCCGAGGGCCATACCGCGGCTGATGATCGTGACCTTATGGACGGGATCGCATTTGGGCAGGACCCTTTGAACGACCGCGTGTCCGCCTTCGTGGATGGCGATGATCCGCTTCTCCGCGTCGGAGATGATGCGGCTCTTGCGCTCTGGGCCGGCCACGATCCGCTCCAACGCTTCGTTGAACTCGGACTGGCCGATGGTCTTGCGGTTGCGGCGAGCGGCCAGAATGGCGGCCTCGTTGACCAGGTTGGCCAGGTCCGCGCCGGAGAAGCCGGGTGACTGGCGGGCCAGGTTCTCTGGATCGACGTTCTTGTCGAGCGGCTTGCCCTTGGTGTGGACCTTCAGGATGGCCATGCGACCACGGAGGTCCGGGCGATCCAGGATGACCTGGCGGTCGAAGCGGCCCGGGCGAAGCAGCGCCGGATCGAGCACGTCGGGCCGGTTGGTGGCGGCAACCACGATCACGTTGGTATTCGTGTCGAAGCCGTCCATCTCGACGAGAATCTGGTTGAGGGTCTGTTCGCGCTCGTCGTGGGAGCCGCCGAGGCCTGCGCCGCGTTGGCGACCGACCGCGTCGATCTCGTCGACGAAGACGATGCAGGGTGAATTGCGCTTGGCCTGATCGAACAGATCGCGGACGCGGCTGGCGCCCACGCCGACGAACATCTCGACGAACTCCGAGCCGGAGATCGAGAAGAAGGGCACGCCGGCCTCACCGGCCACGGCCCGGGCCAGCAGCGTCTTGCCGGTTCCAGGAGGGCCGACGAGAAGCACGCCGCGGGGGATGCGGGCACCCAGAGAGTTGAACTTTTCCGGGTACTTCAGGAACTCGACGACCTCTTGAAGGTCCGTTTTTGCCTCGTCGACCCCGGCGACGTCGGCGAATGTGACTAACGTCTTGTTGCCCAGGAACATCCGGGCCCGGCTCTTGCCGAAGCTCATGGCCTGGTTGTTGGTGCCCTGCGCCTGGCGCATGAAGAAGACGATGAAGAGGATGACGAGGCCAACCGGCACCAGGGTCGTGAGCAGCAGCATGATCCAGCCGGTGTCAGGCGGCAGATTGACCTTGAAGTTGATGCTGTCCGTCTGCCTGCCGGCCTGGCTAAGCCAGTTCTCCAGGGTGGCCTTGATGCCGATCTGGGGGGAGTCGGACACGGTGGTGTACGTCGTCTTGTTCGAGTCGTTCTCGGTGACGGTCAGACTCGCGTCCTGCTGGACGACCTTGGCGACCAGGCCCGCCTTGACATCCTTTTGGAAGTCAGAGTAGGACTTGGTGTCCGGCTGGGTCGGCTGGATGAGGGCATACAGCAGCGCTGCAGTGGCGGTAACGAGGACCAGCATGACGATCAGGTTGCGGAAGAATCGCGTGTTCAATGTCTAGCAGTGCCTCCGGAATTGGCGGTCGGTACGTAGCCGACGGGCCGCCGCAGTATACGCCCGAGGGTCTCTCGGCTCGCACGGTGGGTCCTTGGGCCTTGAAAGGTCACCGCAATAGTCGCGAGCCGCGCGACATCTCTATCCCTATGACTCACTGTGACCTTCGGATGTTCGATCAGTTTCCTGAAAAGGAGGCCTGTTTTGCCCGTCGCATCAGCCGATGGCCGTCTGGTGCGATGCTTCGCCCATGCCGCCATGAACGAGAAAGCGGCCGGGCTCCTGCCTGACCGCCTTCAACAAACGCGGAGTTGGTAGCTGGGGTTGGATTTGAACCAACGACCTAGCGATTATGAGCCGCTTGCTCTGCCACTGAGCTACCCAGCCACGAATCGGGAGTATGCCATGCCACGGCGGCTGCGAAAAGCTGCGAGGGCCGACTCCGCCGGTGCGCGGCGTAGTTTAGCGGATGTGCCCGGCCGAAGCAGAACCGCACCGCTTAGCTGCGGTCGAGAAGTTCCAGCGCCGGCGCGAGAGCCTCAATCGATTCGATTGTGATCGGATCCACGACCAGCTGGACCTCCGAAACGCCGGCACGAGCGTAGGCGCGCATTTCCTCGGCAATGACTTCTGGCGAACCCTCAAGCGGGTTCGGCGTGGTGTCCATGTTGCCGTCGCCCTGGCGGCGACCGAGGCCACCGGCCATCCGCACCAGAACCACCACGCTAGCCTCGACCGTCGACGGATCTCGCCCAACCTTCCCGCAGGCCGACGCCACACGGGTGAGCAGCGGCGCCACGCCGGTGGAGCTGTTCTTGGTCTCGGTATGCCAAACGTTCCAAGACGCCACGTATGGCAGGGTTATGTTGAGCATCCGCTCACCCAGCGAACCAATGAGTATCGGCGGCCCGCCGGGGCGCGACCGTGGCACGAGCTGGCAATCGCGGGCACTGAAGTACTTCCCCTCAAAGTCGATCTCGCCTTCCTGAAGCAACGTTCGAATGATCGTGAAGGCTTCCTCGAACCGCGAAATCCGATGGTCGTACGGCACGCCGTAGCCCCGGAACTCGACATCGTTCCAGCCGGCCCCGAGTCCCAACACGAGGCGTCCTCCGGAAATCTCGTCCACCGTCGCCGCCTTCTTGGCCAGCACAGCCGGGTTGTAGAACCCAACCGGAGTAACTAGCGGCCCGAGCGAGACTCGCGAGGTGATTGCCGCGGCGGCCGCCAGAACGGACCAGGCATCCCAGGGTGCATCCGAGGTGCCGTCCGCCATGTGGTACAGGAAGTGGTCGCCGGTCCAGATCGAATCGAAGCCGAGTTCCTCAATCCGTCGGATCATCGACGCTAGCTCGGGCCAGCGGACGGGCCGCTCGATCTCCGGGAGTTGGATGCCGACCTTGATCGGGCGCCGGCGATCCGCGACAGCAACATTCATTGGCGCATCGTAGCGCCACGGACGGCGAACCTCGAAGGTTCCGCTACCGCTGCTGGCCGAAGAGCGCCTGCAGCCAGGCATCGAACGGCGACCGCTCCGAAGCCGCGTCGTCTGGCCTGATGCCGACCGAGCCGGGCGCGTCGGCCGGCAGGGCCGGGGCGTTGGGATCGATCGTGAACGGGATCTCACGCGGAGACCCGAGCATGTAGCCCCGAGCCACGTTGGCGACGAATGCCGGTTGCTGGATCAACTCCAGTTCCTTTTGAAGTTCGGTCAGATCGCGCGATACCGCGGCGTTACGGGCCCGCATCTGATCGGCCTGATTGGCCGCCGTCGCCGCGTCTCCAACCTGGCGCGCGAAGACGCCCACGAGCCACAGGCTGACTAGGCCGGCGACCAGGACCGCCAACCGCCGGCCGTTGATTCCCCTAGCCGGACGGGCGGCAACCGGTGGCTGTGCGATCTGCTGGTCCACTGGGATGTCGATCTCGTGTCCTGGCATTTGTGAATCGTAGCTGCCCGCAGCTGACGTGTCAACAACGTCCGCCCTCTTGCGCACGCTGCTAGACTGGGCCACACTTTCGCACGGATGTTCGATTTGAGGATGGCGATGAGGTACTACGAGCCGGCAGGCGTCGAACAGGTGCTGAACCGGCTGCTTGAAGAACCGTCGCTGGCGAACGGCATCGTCCACCACGCCAGGATACCCGCTCGCGCCGCCGATTCTGTCCCGTTCCCGTCATGGTTGAACCCGAGCATCAGGGCAGGCCTGGAATCGCGCGGCGTAAGTGGCCTGTACCGTCATCAGTTAGAGGCCGTGGAGGCAGTCCGCGCCGGCGAGGACGTGGTCGTCGTCACTCCCACGGCATCCGGCAAAACACTGTGCTACCTCGTGCCCACCCTCCAAGCGCTCTCGGAAGATCCTACGGCGCGCGCCCTGTTCCTCTTCCCCACCAAGGCCCTAGGCCAGGATCAGGTCGCGGAGCTGGGCGAACTGAGCCGCGCATCGTCGCTGCAGATCAACGCATCAACCTACGACGGCGACACGCCCAATGCGATCCGCTCGGCGATTCGTTCGGCCGGGCAGGTCGTGGTCACGAACCCGGATATGCTCCACGCAGCCATCCTGCCGCACCACACCAAATGGTTCCAGCTCTTCGAACAACTCCAGATCATCGTCATCGACGAGTTGCACATGTACCGCGGCCTGTTCGGTGGGCATGTGGCCAACGTCCTGCGGCGGCTGCTGCGGATCTGCGCCCACTACGGCTCGCACCCGATCATCGTGTGCTGCTCCGCCACCATCGGTAACCCCGCCGAACTGGCCGCGGCGCTGACCGGCCGAGCTCCCCGCCTGATCGACCGCAACGGCGCCCCCGCCGGTGAGAGGCACGTTCTGATGGTCCAGCCGCCTCTCATCGATCGCTCCACCGGTGCGCGGGGATCCGCCCAGGCGCTTGCGACTCGCTGGGCCTTGCCGTTCCTGCAAGCCGGCCGCCAGACCCTCGTCTTCGGTCGCTCCCGAGTCGGCGTTGAGCTCATGCTCTCAACGCTGCGCGAATCCCTGCGGCTTGGTAACGGTCCACGCAGCCGGGTGCGCGGCTATCGGGGCGGCTACCTGCCTACGGAAAGGCGGGCCGTAGAACGCGGCCTGCGCAGCGGCGAATTGCTGGGCGTGGTCACCACCAATGCCCTGGAACTGGGCGTGGACGTGGGCCAGCTGGATGTATCGATCCTGGCCGGATACCCAGGTTCCATCGCCGCGACGTGGCAGCAGATGGGCCGGGCCGGCCGCCGTTCTGGGACGAGCGTCTCGATCCTGATAGCGGGGGGCGGCCCGGTGGATCGGTACGTGGTGGAGCATCCCCAGTTCCTGCTGGACTCCACGCCAGAGGAAGCGCGCCTGGATCCGGACAACGTCCACGTCCTCCTGGGCCACCTCAAGGCCGCGTGTTTCGAGCTTCCGTTTGAGCCGGGCGAACACTTCGGGCCGACTGACGCGGAGCCGTTGCTGGCGTTCCTGGCCGAGGAAGGCCACGTCCATCGCGCCGGCGACGGTCGTTGGTACTGGTCGAGCGAAAACTTTCCGGCGTCGGCGATCTCGCTCCGGGCGGCTGCGGAAGAAAACGTGGTGATTATCGATACCACCGGCGACCGACCGCGAGTCATCGGTGAGATTGACATCTTCGCTGCCCAGACGCTCGTCCACGAAGATGCGATCTACCTGCACGAAACGGCCCAATTCCACGTGGACAGGCTGGACTGGGATGAGCGCAAGGCGTACGTGCGGCGCGTGGACGTCGACCACTACACCTACGCCGATAGGGCGGTCACGCTCAAGCCGCTGGAGACCTTCGATAGCGCGCCGGCCATCGGCTGCACTCGGGCGCACGGCGAGGTCATGGTTTCAAGCCTGGTCAGCATGTACAAGAAGCTGAAGTTCGGGACCGACGAGAACCTGGGCTGGGGACCAGTTCATCTGCCGGAGATCGAGCTGCAGACGACGGCCTACTGGCTGGTGGTGGACTCCGCAGCCCAGGGTTGGCGACGGGCCGATCTCGACGTTGCACTGCGAGGCGTGGGCCGAGCCATTCAGGCCGTGGCTGCGGTCTTGCTGATGGTGGATCCGCGAGACCTGGGCCTGGTGACCCAGGTTAAATCGCCGCATCATCAGGCCCCGACAATCTATCTGTACGAGGCCGTGCCGGGCGGTGTGGGACTATCCGAGCGGCTCTTCGATCGGCACGGGGAGTTGTTGGCCGGTGCCGCCGACCTGATCGGAGGTTGTGGCTGCGAGAGTGGCTGCCCAGCCTGCACGGGACCCAGGCTCGAGCCCGACATCGACGCTAGGGCACTCGCTTTGCGATTGCTCGCTGCCCTGGGGGCCGCCACCGGCCTGGGGGCCGCCACCGGAGATCGGGCGCTGTCCACCGGCGCCCAACTGCCCGGGGCCGCGGCATGACCGTAAACGGAACTCGTCTGCAGCGCCGCCTCGAAGAGATGCGGCGCGGACGCGTGGCTGGCGTTCGAGCCGAGCGCGGCGGCGAGACGGACCCCGAGATCCGGCGGTCCATCGCCGCAATTGTCGCGGCCAGCGAGCCATCCGGACCGCCGCGACCAGTTTGGCAGGGCATCGGCGAGGTGAACCCGGCTTCCCTGGCCCGTCGTCTGGCGGAGGGTCTGGACGGCGACGCGATCGAGACGGCTCATGGTTGGTACGTGCGGCGTGAGCTTCGCCCCGTCTACCTGCCCATCGATCGAGCCCGCCTGTCCGAGTTGCCGGCCATGCCCGGCCCCTCCGCTCCCCTGCTCTGCCTCGACACGGAGACTACCGGCCTGGGCAGCGCGGCGGGAACAGTGGCGTTCATGATCGGCCTGGGCCGCTGGGATGGCGATCGCATGCGGCTGCTGCAGTTGCTGCTGCCCGATCTGTCCGAGGAGGGGGCGTTGCTGGACGCACTCTCGGCCGAGATTCCGGGCGGCGCCTGCCTGGTGACGTACAACGGCAAGAGCTTCGACTGGCCCCTGCTCGAGACGCGCTACCGCATGGGCCGCCGCCCGCCGCCACCGCTGGCGAGCCACCTCGACCTGCTACTGCTGGTCCGCCGCCTGTTCAGGCACCGCCTGCCCGATGCTCGGCTCCAAACCGTGGAGAAGAGCCTGCTTCGCCGACACCGCGCCCCGGACCTGCCATCGTGGGAGATCCCGGCCCTGTATCACTCGTTCCTCCGCGGCGGTCCCGCCGGGCCGATCCGAGTGGTAGCCCGCCACAATGCGGAGGACGTGGTCACGCTGGGCCGGATCCTGGCCCACTTGGAACACGGCTACGGCCACGCCGAGGTGCGGCGCTGGGCGCCGCCTGGGGACCTGGTGCGGCTGGCACGGCTGTACCGGCACGAAGACCAAATGGAAGAAGCCATCGGCTGCTTGGAGATGGGCGCCGTTGGCCCGGACGGTTCTGGCGTAGACGCCGGCAATCCGGACGTGGCCCAAGCCACGATGGAGCTGGCCCGCCTGCTGCGGCGCCTTGGGCGAGCGGCGGAGGCTGGACTTGTCTGGAGCCGTCTGGTTGCGGCTCCGGGGCCGCTCGCTGCATTAGGCTGGATCGAACTCGCCAAGGAGCGGGAGCACCGCCAGCGCGACCCAGAAGGTGCCTGGGCGGCCACCGACCAGGCATTGCTGGCGCTATTTCGCAGCCGCGGCATGGGCACACCGACTCTGCGGAGGGGCCTCGAGGCAGACCTAGCGGGGCGACGCGCGAGACTGGCTAGGAAGCTGGCCCGGCAAGCGGTCTAGGCTCCGGATTCGGCCGGAGACGCGCCGGTCGGCCGAGCTCGGGGACGCGCCGCCGCTTCACCTAGCCGCACAGCCACCTCTTCGCGAGTTGGCACTCCCGCCAGCCCCACCCTCTCGATAGCGCATGACCCTGCCGCAGCCGCGAACCTCAGGGCGTCCGCCGTAGCCGGCTCCCCGGTTGCGAGCCAGGCAACCATGAGGGCGGCGAGGAACACGTCGCCCGCGCCGGTCGGGTCCACCTCCGCAGATGACAGAAGGGACTGGTAACGTGCCTCGTCCGTGCCGCGGAACACGACTCCACCGGCCGAACCACTCGTGAGAACGATCGCAGCCAACGGCGCCAGGGGCCGCAACTGCCCCAGCGTCATAAGCGGCTCAAGATCATGGCGGCTGGCACACACCAGGCCGGCCATCGAGAGCAGCGGCGACGGTCTAGGCTCGGTGTTGTGGACCCACCCATCGGGCCCAAATTCCCGCAGGAGACCCTGCCAACCGAGCCCGACACGGGCGCCGGAAATGGCTGCAAGCTCGGCGGCCCACTCTTCTCCGATCTCGCCCGCCACCGGCACGAGCAACCAGGCTGCGGCTCCCCGCCACTCAACGGGAAGCGCCGAAGGAGCCACGGCGTCGCTCTTGGAGAACCATCGCTGACGCCGCGACCCGGCCACTTCCACGTTCTGGAATACGGGCCCGCGGTTGAGCGGGACCAGGCGCAGCTCGACTCCCGCGTCCGTCAGCATCCCAAGTTCATCGGCCGATGCCGCGGCTCCGTCTACGCCCAGCAAGCACCGAACATGGAGCCCCAGGCGGGCAGCGGTCAACGAGCAATACGCGGCCGCGCCTCCCAGTCGCCAGCCCCTAGGATCGTCCGCGGCGAGGTCTCGGGAGGCGGCTCCGACCACGACCAGGTCTGGTTCGCCTGGCGGATCGAATGGCGGCCCGGCGTATACTGGAGTTGCTTGCGTCATCTCCCTCCCTTGGAGTTAGAACCGTGTTCTTCTATGAGCTTCGCGAAGGCACAGACGAAGTCTTCGCCGACGTGCTCCTGGTTCGCGAGGAAGAAATGGCCGCCGAGGCCTTCTTCGAACTGGTCCAGTCGATCCGCGAGAGCCTGCAGGACTCCTACGAGCAGGACACGCTGATTGAGGCCATCGCCGACGAATTGGAGCAGGACCACGGGTTCATCGCCATTTCCGACGAGCGATTGTCTGCCTCGGTCAACGTGTCCAAGAACGAAGATGACAACTACCTCGCCTCGGTCGACACCGAGGAAGATTACGAGGATCTGGAGGGGGCCGATTATCGCGGCCTTTTTGTGGACATGCCGACGGATCGAACGCGCCCGAACTAGGCTGAGACGGCTGCCCGGCCGAGGGCGCCTGCCCGGCTATCTGGGCCCCAGCGACCCGGCGCCACCCAGCCTACTTACTGAACAGGATTTCGACGACGTCGCCGTCTTTGACCGTGTACGTCTTGCCCTCGGAACGGAGCTTGCCCCGCTTGCGAGCCTCCGCCATGGTCTTTAGAGCCAGAAGGTCCTCGTACGGCACGACCTCGGCGCGGATGAAGCCGCGAGCCAGGTCCGTGTGGATCGCTCCGGCCGCCTCAACGGAAGACGAGCCATCGGGGATCGGCCAGGCCCGCACTTCGTCTGGGCCTGCGGTGAGGAACGAGATCAACCCGAGCAGCCTGTAGCTGAGCTTGATGACGCGGTCCAGGCTCGACTCGGTCAAGCCCAGTTCCGCCATGAAGACGGCCGTCTCGTCCGGCTCGAGCTCACCCAGCTCCATCTCGATCTTGGCCGACAGCGCGGACACGATCGTCCGGGCGTGCTGATAGCGCTCGGCGATCCCGGCCAAGATTTCCGGTTCTCGCGGAAGATCGCCTTCGCCGACATTGAGCAGGACCAGGACAGGCTTCTGCGTCAGGAATCGGAAGCCGCGGATCGACTTCTCCTCTTCCGGGTCGATCGACTCCCCGCGGAGCGGCCGGCCCTCGACCAGCGTCGCTTGGAGCCGCCCCAAAACCGCCAATTCGCGGTCGTTCGCGTCCCGTTCGGCCGGGGTTCCGTGGTGGCCGCTGGCCTTCAACCGCTCGAGGCGTTTCTCGACAAGCGAAAGGTCGGACATGAGGAATTCGAAATCCAGGCGCTCTAAGTCGCGCCAGGCATCCACCGAACCGTCCGAGTGTGGAACCGACGGGTCTTCGAAGGCCCGGACGACGTGCAGAAGCGCATCGGCCTCGCGCAGGCGGGCCAGCTGGTCGGCCGGCAGTTCTTCGGTGCCGACTCGACCTTCCGTGGAAGCCGGCGGCGCGGCAAGGTCGAAGTAGGTGACGTCCGCCTGGACGATCTTCTTGGGTTTGAATATCTCGGCCAGCCGATCCAGCCGCTCATCCGGCACTTTGACGGTGCCGATATGCAGCTCCATCCCGCCGTAGCCGCCGGTCTGGGCGTGGCCTCGGGTAAGTGTGTTGAAGACTGTTGTCTTCCCCGAGCCGGCTAGCCCGACGATGGCGATCTGCATGTGCTGGTGGCCTCCTCCGGATGACGCGATTGCGCGCTGCCCATGCTAGTCGTTGGCGCCCTAGAAGTCGCCCGGGCTCAGTACCCGGCGCCGTTGTCCACGACAAAGCGGAGTGGCTCGCCGGCCTTGTAGCGGCGCAGGTTGTCGCAGAAAACGTCCAGAGTGCGACCCAGGACCGCCCCGCTGGACCACGACGTGTGGGGCGTCACGATGCAATTCGACATTCGGTAAAGCGCCGACCCGTCCGGAAGCGGCTCCTGCCGGAATGCATCCAGGACCGCGCCGCCTAGAGGCCCGTCGCGCAAAGCTCGACTCAGTGCCAGCTCGTCTATGAGTGCCCCGCGAGCGACGTTGATCAGCCAGCTGCCACGCTTTGCCTGCGCCAGCAATGACTCGGATATGACGCCTTCCGTCTCCACTGTGAGCGGCAGCGCCAGCACAATGAAATCGGATTGCGCCATCAACTCGGGCAGAGCTTCGACGCCGCCGAGGACTGTCATGCCGTCGATCTGACCGGCTTCGTGATGCCGCTTGACCGCAATGACCCGCGGCCCGAAGGCTGAGGCTAACCGCGCCACTTCCCGACCGATGCCGCCGACGCCGACGAGCCCGATGGTGAGCGACGAGATCTCTCGGGCTTCCAGCGGCTGCCAGGATCGCTCTCGCTGCAGCTCGAGCAACTGCGGCAGGCGATGGCAGATAGCCAGGATCATCGCCATGACGTATTCGGCGATGGGCTTGTCGAAGACGCTGCGACCGTTGGTCACCGTCAGACCTCGAGCCCGCACGATCGACGTTAGGACACCTTCCACGCCAACCGAGACAGAATGGATCCACCGCAGCTTGGGCGACCGTCCAACGACGCGATCGACCGCCTCGCCGCCCAGAGCCCAGCCGCGCAGCAGCACTTCCACCTCGGCCAGCGATTCGTCCGCCAGGCCCTCGTTGGAGACCGTGATCAAACGCGCCCCAGGGACCGCTTCGAGGATCCGCGACCGCATGTCATCGAATGAATCGCGGCCGGTCAGCACCGGCGAGATGGCGATGGCCACCGGCGAGCCGTCCGGTCCGGGCCCCGGCCCGACGATCGCAGCGAGGTTCTCAGGTCCCATGGGTGCACCTCCCGATGCCTGCCCGGCCAACGACGGTGACGCGCGGCACGGCGTTCATGACGCCGCGCCCATTACCCGCGCGACCCAAAGTGAGGGCAGGTCGATCTCCTCCGGTTTGGGCAACGTATCCGGGCTGAGCCACAGCAGCCGCAGCGCCTCGGTTCCGCCGCTCCGAGCGATGGCTGCCACGAATGCCTCGCCCTTGCGGTACTGCTCCATCTTGAGATCCATGCCCGTAATGCGCATCATCGCCCGTTCGAACGTCGTGCGCTGTTCGCGCCTGGCATGGAAGCGGGCGCTGATCGTCTCCACGTCCGGGACCAACTCACGCCCGACCTCGTCCATGACGTAGTCGCCGAAACCTTCGAGCAGGCTCATCACCGCCTGGAGCTCGCGGAACTCGCGGCGCTGATCCTCGCTCATCAGCCCTTCCATCCAGGACGTCCCAGTGGCGTTGCCCCGCAGCGTTCGGCCGAGTCTCCCTATGGCAGCGCGGTTCAGCAGCGACGCTCCGCTGGAGAGGGAGGTCAGCTGGTGCTCCAACCGGGCAGAGAGGTAAGGCCGAAGCCACGGATGGGCCTCGAATTCGAAGGCGTGAGTGGTTTCGTGCAGGGCGATCCATGTGCGGAACGGCCCGATCGGTACGTCGAGAACAGCCGCGGTCCGGCGGATGTTCTCCTCCACGAAGAGCAGCCGACCCGGCGTGGTCTCGGCCGTGAGCATCGCCAGGTCGTACTGACCCAGCACCCGACCTCCCAGGAACCCCAGCAAATAGCCGAACTGGCGGGTAGTAATGGCGCGGTTGGCGATCGCCATCGTCGACTTCACCAGTCCAGCGCCGGGTGGCAGGACTTCGTCGAGGAGCCGACCTTCGACCCCCGTCATCAACTTCGCGAAGGTGGTGACGTTGGCGTGGATCCAGCCCGCCCGATCGACCACTCCGCTCCGGCCCACAATTCCTGGCAGGTCCGTTTGAAGCGCCGCGCTGAGCGCCGGGACGATACATTCCATGGCCGTGGCGTAGGCCGGGCCGGCCGCGGCAAGTTCCTCCGGCGAAAGTGTCCCGGGCGCGTGCCGGACCCGCGAAACCGCGACTCTTTCAGCAGCGTCCCAGTCGATCAGACCGCGCCGTGCGGATCGCTCTGCCAATCTCCCGAGGAAGATGACCGCCGCTCCGGTGCCTGCACCGATTAGGAAGCCGGCCTGCAGAAACGTATCCCGCCAGAGAGAGCGCCTACCGGACGGCCCGCTGCGCGCGCCGGCGCGGTTCCCCGCTCGGCCGCTCATCAGACGCCGGCCTCCAGATCGATCGCCTCGACGTCAGGGAATGTCTCGCCGAACATGCGCTCCGCGACCGCTCGGAACGCGGTCACATCACCTGTCGTGAACTGCCGGTGGACCGGCGCGGCCGCGACCTCCGTGGGTCGCTCGTGGCCTGCCCTGCCCGCGTCGGCGGCTGTGCCTCGCGTCGTGCCCGGCGCCTCCAGCCCATTAACGGACAGCAGCTCCGCCAGCGACGACGCCGTGGCCGTCGCGGAGTCGACAATCGCCACTCCGTCGCCGACAGACTCGCGCAAAATCGCCGCCAGCAATGGGTAGTGGGTACAGCCCAGGAGCAGCGTGTCGATCCGGGCGGACGGTGGCAACGGGAAGATGAACTCCCCGTCGGCATTGCGCGTCCCCAGCAGCGGCGCAACCGCATCGCGAACGGCAGCTTCGACTTCCTCACCGGAAAGACGTCCCGCCTCCACGAGCGGCACCAGGGAAGGCGTAGCGTGCTCGTACACCTCCACGGCCGGATTCTCGTCCTTTATGGCGTTGAAGTAGGCTCGCGACCGCACCGTGGCCGGTGTGGCGATCACCCCGACACGCCGGTTGCGCGTGGCCAGGGCCGCGGCGGCGGCGCCGGGTCTAACCACGCCCAGTACGGGCAAGTTGTAGCGGCGCCGGAAGTCGCCGAGGGCCACGGAGGTGGAGGTGTTGCAGGCTACGACCAGCGCCTTCACGTCACGGCGCACCAGCGCATCCAGACATTGGACGCTGAAACGCCGAACCTCGTCGTCGCTTCGGGTGCCGTACGGAGCACGGGCGTTATCGCCCAGGTACAGCGTCGATTCGAAGGGCGAGCGGCGCAGAATCTCGCGCAGGACGGTTAAACCGCCTACTCCGGAGTCGAAGACCCCGATCGGTCGCGAATCGGACACGCCTCAGGGTCTCACGGCGGCGCCGACCGGTCGGCCTATGAGCGCGGCAGCGGTGCGGCGAATGTCGCGGCTGACTGCGGCGTCCGGGCTGGACACGACGAACGGCATGCCCTCGTTGTTGGCCTGAACCACGAGCCGCCCGTCCGACACAACCTCGAACTCGGGCTTGCGACCGAGAGCTCGCGCCAGTTCGTCGCGGCTGATGCCGCCGGTTGAGTCGGTGCGGTTCACCAGGTACTGGACCTTCTCAGGCGTGTAGCCGATCGAGGCGAACGCTTCGCCAACAGCGATAGTGTTGTGAATCGTGGTCGAGTCGTAGGTCACGATCGAGAGCACGACGTCGCTGGCATCGAGAAACGAGAGGGTTATTTCGGACAGGACTACGGGCGTGTCGATGACGACCGCCTCGTATAGCCGGCGCAGGAGCGAGATCGTCTTTTCTACGTCACGGACCGTGACCATCTCGGCCATCTCGACTCGCGGCGGAGCCAACAGAATGTCGATCCCGGCCGGATCCTTCCACATGACTTCGCGCAGGTCCGATTCCTGGACTCGATCGGTGGGCAGGTCGAGAATCGAGGGCACGTCGCTCGGCACCTTCAGGAGAGCCCGCAGGTCGCCGTACTGGAGGCTGCCGTCGATAAGCGCCGTGCGCACGCCGAGCTGCCCGAGCGAAACCGCCAGGTTGAAAGCGATCGTAGTCTTGCCGACGCCCCCCTTCGGCGAGAAGACGGAAACGACTCGGCAGGCGCCGCTTGTCACAGCCTGGCGAGCCGACAGAACGTGGGCCAGGGTGTTGACGAGCTCGAACCCACTAAATGGCAGAGTCAGGACGGCGTCAATACCGCGGGCCTGGTCGCGGGCCAACGGGTGCTGAGGCACGGTCAGGACGACCACGGGAATCTCCAGCCCAGAGTCGCGCAGCTTCTCGATCAGTTCAGGGCCCTTGACCTTGCCTTGAAGCAGCAGGTCTACCAGGACCACGTCGGGCCGAAGCTGTTGGGTGGCCTCAACGACCTTAGAACCGTCGCTCAGGACCTCGAGCAGCTTCACCTGAGACTGAACGCTCAGCAGATTCCGGACGTGCTGACTTACCTGCGGAACGTCTTCCGCGAATACCAATCGAATTGAGGTGGGTGCAACCACGAAGCGACTATATCAAGGACGCGGGCCGGGTCTGCCCCGCCTACGCGCTACGAGGACCACCCGTTCGTCATGGGGTCCGATAAGATCGAGATCGTAGTCCCCCGCCAGAACCTCAATGTCGAAGCCTGCGGACTCGGCCATGACCTTCAGTTCATCAACCCCCAGAAGCCGTAATCGGTCCTGGCGGATCCACCGCCGAACGGTCCCGCCCTGTTGGAATTCGTCGTAGATGCAGGTCAGCCGGACGAGGCTGCCGACCGGCTCGTGTTGCGCTCCCGCAATCTTCGTCACCATCATCCCGGTCTCGGGATCGTCTCGCACGTATTCGAGGCCGAGACGGCCGTCGTATCGAGCCAACTCGTCGGCACCCGGAAGCCACGCGTCCACCACTGCCACCCCGCCGGGCACCAAGTGGCGTGCCATCGTGTCCAGCGCCGCTTGCTGAGCCTCGCGTCCGGACAGCAACAGGATCGAATTCAGAGCCACGAAGGCCAGCCGGAACCTCGCTCCGCCCGGCAACTCCAGCCCGATGAGGTCCGCCTGGACCGGCAGGATGCGACCCAGGGTGCCCGGCTCGGCTTCGCCGGCTCGCGTCCGCAGGCGAGCGAGCATTGCCGGATCGATATCGACGGCGGTGACGTCGTAGCCCGCCTCGGCAAGCGGCACAGCCAGCCGCCCCGATCCCGCGGCAAGCTCCAGGATGGGTCCGCCGACCCTCGAAGCCAGCGCCAGGTAGAGATCGAGATCGCCGGGTTCGTCGAGCAGGTCTAGGTCGTACAGACGGGCGAGCGCAGCCGCAGCTTCTGGATCCCGACGCAACTCTGACATCGGCCTAAGCCTACCGCGTCTCTGAGTCCAGCACGAGAACGCTGCAAAGGGGACGACCGGAACTTTGGGCGGCTACCGCTCGGCGCAACCGCTCGGCCAGCTAGCGCTCGGCCAGCTAGCGCTCGAATGAAAGGGTGACCTCGGCCATCACAACGAGGACAACCACGAATACAGCTATCGGCAAGTTCAAGACGCCCTGTACCCGCAGCGCCACGAAAAGCGCGGTCACGATCCCGATCCAGCTGCCACGTCGGATGGCCCGGGACCAGTCGCCCCGGAATGCGATACGACGGTGGCGCGCGAACGGGGCCAGCCAGAACAGTGGCGTCGTCATGAGAGCGCAGGCCAGACCGATCGCGCCCGCGCCGGCCAGGCCCGCAGAGGGGTTGTCTCGCGGGTAGGTTGTGGTGACGATCTGAAAGACGACCGCCCAGGCCGCCACGGCAGCCGCTATGAACGCGTAGTTGATGAGCCGGTCTCGGCCTTCCATACCGCCCAGTCTACGTGTCAAGCTGCGTCGGGTGCGGCTTCACCCGCACCCCGTCCCCGCTGCCGTATCGGTCCACCCGCCCTCCCGGAGCCCCAAGACGGCCTCCAGGTCCAGGACCGTTCCGAGAACCACATCCGGCGCCGCCATCCGCACCGTGGGGGCCAGCGGCGCCGTCGGAAGCGGTGAGTCCTCAGGCTTGACCGTGACCCAGGCCGTCCGCCAACCCACGTCATGGGCCCCACTAATGTCTGCGCCCAGATCGTCGCCGACGTGTAAAAGTCGAGGCCCAGAGGGCACACCCAGTATCCTCGCCGCCTCGAGGAAGATCTCCGGCCACGGCTTGATCGAACCGACCCGCTGCGAGATCACGATTGCCGATAAATGCCGGGCCCAGCCGGCCGACTCCAGATATCGCTCCACCGCCAGGCCCAGCGGCCAGTTGGACAGAACGGCCAGCGAGTACAAATTCGACAGCCGGGCCAGCATCGGCCCAATTGCGGGCGGAACCGGTGTCACCTGGACGAAAACTCCGGCGTAAGTCTCGAGGATCGTTTCGACCTCCGCCGCTCGCGAGAACGACGCCGCGGCCGAATCGTCCCATCGATCCCGAGTCGCCGGCTCCGGGTGGCCCCGCAGCCGGGCCAGCACCCGCAGGGCACGCACGCCCATGTCTGCCTCGCGGCCTTCGGGCACGTCCTCATCGAACTGCCGCAGCCGCTCCTCGCCCCAGACACGAACGAAGTCCGTCGTCGAGACACACAGCGGCCCTGCCACGCGAGCCGCCGTCAGGCTCAGGACATCGGCCATCGGAGCGGCCGGGAAAGGCACAAGGGTATTGCCGAAGTCGAATGTGATGGCCTCTATGGACAGCCCGAGTTCGATCCCATCATGCCCCCGCCGCCGCGGCTCTCGCGCGTCGCTCATTTGGCCGCACTCGAGGGGCATATGTCGCGGAAGGCGCAGTAGCCGCAGGATAGGTAATCGGGCGTTGCCGCAAATCGGCGCGACCGAATTCCAGCGGCAGCTCGCCGGATCGATGCTCTGGCTTTGTCCAAGCGCTTCTCCTCCACCTCGACACGACCCACGAGCCCCGACTCCAAGAACCACAACTGCAGCGAGTCCGGCAGGCGGCCCGTCTCGGCCTGATAAGCCATGGCGTAGATCTGGAGCTGCAGCGAGTCACGAGCGCGTTCCTTCGCCCTGACGGGGTCTCGAACGTCGCTGGATTTGTAGTCCGTAATGGTCACTCGATCTGGATACAGGCCAGGCAACGCAGGCGACGCCACGTCTGCATGCTGGCGCTCCCCCGCCCCATCGCGCTCCTCGCCGGGGGCAACCCTCTGCACGTCCACACGGTCCATTCGACCGCGTATGCGATCGCCGTCCAGGGTAAAGCTGAACTCCCTCTCCACGTATGCCGGCACCACCGCCTCGGGCCGCATCGCCTCCACACGGAACCGGCACAACGCGGCCCGACCCGCCGCCAGCCGGGCCTCTTCATGCTCCCGAGTCATGAAGCCCTCGTTGGACCAGGCCCGATCGAACGCCTCCAGCAACTCGTCCTCGGTCATCGTGTAGTTCTTAGCCTGGCGGCGGTGGAATTCCTGCACTGCCCTGTGGAGGGCCGAGCCATAGACAATCGAGTGGTGCGGCGCGATCGGCACTCGCAGGATGTGGACGTACTTGTACTTCAACGGACACGTCAGATAGTCGTCCACCTGGTAGAAGCTCAGCGAGAGCGGCCCCTCGTCCGGCTCGCGTTCCAATTCGGCAGGTGGCGGTTTGGGCTCGAAGATGGCCAGCCGCTCCAGCGGCGACTGGGGAATGTGACCTGCCGGACCAGCCGAAGCGGCAGCGGTCGCCGCGGCAACCCCCGGGCCCGTGCCGTCGGCGGCGGAGGTGGGCAACGTCGGCGCGGCCGCCTGCAGGTCCAGCGCCTCCAGCACGAACTGCGACACGCGCCGGGCCCGCCGCCCGCCATAGTCCACCGCGTTGGTCAGGATCAATTCGTCGCGGGCGCGCGTCATGCCGACGTAGAAGAGGCGCCGCTCTTCCTGGACGTGAGCGTCGCCCTCCGGAAGAACCTCGTTCACGAGTTCAGCCGGCAATGCCAGTGGCTCCCGCCGGGTCCGGGCCGGGAACCGCCCGTCGATCAACCCAACCATGAAGACAACTGGGAATTCAAGGCCCTTGGCCTTGTGTACGGTCAGAACCGCGACCGCGTCCGCGTCCGGATCGACCTCCGCCGTCGCCGGATCGTCGCCGGCATCGATCAGTGTCTGCAGGTGGCGGGCGACGAAGACGACCCTGTCATCGGGTAGCAGGTCCGATTGGCCCCGCACGATCTCGAAGAAGCGGGCGATGTTCTGCAGCGATTCCTCGGCCGCCACCGAATCGGTAGATGCCAGCCGCGATAGCATGCCGCTGTCACGCAGGAACTGGTACAGCACTTCCCCCGCCGGCCGCTCATGGGCTAGATCCGTGAAGCGCAGCACGTCGGCCACGAGCCGTTCCAGCACGGACCTGGTCTCGGGCGAAAGTCGCAACAGGCCGGGCTGACGGGTCAGCTCCTCCAGGACCTCCCACAGCGACCGATTGCGGCGGCGCGCGGAGTTGACTATGGCGGTCAGATCCGGTCCACCCAGGGCGTAGACCTCCGACGCCGCCAGACCGTATACGTCAACGCTGGAGGAAAGGTCGGCGATCGACCGCAGGAATGCCAGCAGCAGCCTGATCTCCGGCCGTGCATACAACCCGGACGTGCCCGAGAATCGCCACGGGATGCCGGCCAGGTTCAAGCTGCGCAGAACCGCATCCGCTTCCGCGTTGGCCCGCACCAGGACAGCGAAATTGCGCGGCCGCGCCCCGTCGGCAACCCGTCTGCAGATTTCCTGGGCGACCCAATCGGACTCTTCCGAACTTGTCGCAAACACCCGATGCCGAACTGGCGCGGAGATCCCGGAACGCTCTGGCACGAGCCGCTTGTCGATCCCGTTCCTGAACTCGAGCCGGTCCGGATCGTTGAAGCGGATCAGGCGGTAGCTGGCATCAAGGATCGGGGCGCGGGATCGGTAGTTCCGCTTCAGGACAACCTGGCCGGCGCGCGGATGGCGTCTCTTGAATTCGAGGATGTTGCTGATTGCGGCGCCGCGGAACTTGTAGATGGACTGGTCGTCGTCGCCGACGACAGTCACGTTTCCGTGCCCGGCTGCAAGCAATTCGACCAACTCCGACTGAGCCTTGTTGGTGTCCTGAAACTCGTCCACGAGGATGTAACGGAATCGCTGCTGCAATTCCTGGCACACGGAAGGCGACTCGCGCAAAAGCCGCAAGGCCAGGTTCACCTGGTCGCCGAAGTCGATCAAGCCGGCTTCGCCGAGCAGTTCCTGGTACCTGGCGAATGCTCGCGCAAGCTCACTTTGCCGGCCGGCCGTCTCTTTGCGAGCCTCGGCCTCCTCCAGTCCGAGGGTCAACGCATCGGCCGCTGCCGCGGTCGCCAAGTTCGTTGCATATTCCAGATACGCGGCCGGCGCCACGTCCTCGTCCTTGCAGCGACTGAACAGCGTCGCCAGGGCAGACAGGAAGCGGGTGGGGTCGCCCAGAGGCCGGTACTCGTTGAGCTCGAAGGCGAACAACCGCTCCCGCAGGAAGATGACTACCTCCGGCCGCGACAGGACTCGGGTGTCCGTGGGCAGGCCCAATTCCAAGGCGAACTCTCTCACCAGGCGATCGCCGAAGGCGTGAAACGTCGAAACGGCCGCATCCGTGTAGCCGTAGGGGACGAGTTGATCGACGCGGGTCTGCATTTCCTCTGCGGCTTTGTCGGTGAAGGTCAACGCCAGGATCTCCGAGGGCCTGGCCCGCCGCGTGCCTATCAACCAGGCGATCCGGCGGGTGATTACCTGGGTCTTGCCCGTGCCGGCGCCCGCCACCACGAGAAGCGGACCCTCGCCATGACAGACGGCCCGACGCTGCTCTGTATTGAGCCCCGCCAGGAGCGCGTCGGCACCGCTCGGCCCTACTGTTGCGTCGTTTGGGCCACCGGCTTCCCACCACACGGGGAGCTGCTCCAGCGGTGCCGGTTCACGGGGCGATGTCCTGCGGCTCGGGCGTGTCATATGTGCAGACTCGCCGGTCCCTGTGACATCTCACGCGTCACAATCTAGGCGCATCCGCCGCTGGTGGCACAGGGTTGCCCGCTCGGGTCACCGCCGCCGACCGGACCACAGGCGTGCTGGCCCCCCGCTTCTTGTGCCCCAGGGCGACCTCTATCGCCTGCGCTTCTTCGTCGGATAGAGCGGCATCGGCTCGACCGCCGGTCACGGGTTTGGCATACAAGCGCGTTCCCGAGCGAGAGTGGAGGCTGCTCACCACCAACCCGTTGCCACGGCCGTCGAGCAGGGCCAGTGCAAAGCTCTGGTTGCTGCCCATGTCGTTGAACGGATTAAAGCGGATGAGACCCAGGTGCGAGAAATGGGCAACAGCCGAATCCTCAAGATCCTCGATCCTTCCGCTCGCCGCATCGAGATCCCGGGCGACCTTGAACACGGACTCAAGGTGCTTCGTCATAACCGCCTCGAGATCTGTGCCCTCCACACCCCTCGTTAGATTGTCCAGGCGCCGGCGAAGGACGCTGACCCGGCTTACAAGGACAGACAACAGGATGATCACTGCCACGCATACGCCAACCAAGGCGACCACGACCAGGGCCAGGTTCGAGCTCAATACGTCGTTGACTTGGGCCACTCTTCCTCCACAGCTTCGGGGCGAGTCTACCAGTCGAGGCCGGATGGCGACTTCGAGTCACGCGGGAATGCTATGCTCGACCGCGCACCTATGTGATCGATCCGATTTCAACTCTACGGAGGCCCTCCACCCCTATGGCCAAGCGTACGCGCGGCGCCAACCGCCCCGGCCAGCGGCAAGCCGACCGAAACCCTGTTCGACCGCAGTCGCGCCCGGCCGCGCGCCCAACCGCCGGCCTCTCAGACGGGGAAGAGGCCCGCGCCGCGGAGCTCGAGTCGCAGATCGTGGCCCAGTCCAATCTGGCCGATTCCAGTTCCATCCGTGCCGCCGCCCGGGATCGGTCCCGCTCCGGTGAGTCGCCGGTCCGACCCAGGGGCCAGGGCACTCTGGCGATCCGCGCCGCCGAGGAATACGGATATGTGGCCCGCGACATCAATCGGATCGTTCGCGTCGGCCTGATGATGATCGGTGCCCTGGCCGTGATCTTTGTCTTGATCGACGTCCTGCACGTCGTCAAATTCTGACGCTGGGCGACCGCCCTAAGAGGCCCTCGATGGCTGCGGTACCTGTCGGTTCGCCCGCTCGATCGCGCTGGTCCAACAGCCTGTAGCATCGCGCCATGGCAACACGCCGCCCAACACGCCCCACCGGCGGCCCTTTCGGGCAGCAGCAGCCGGCATTCACGCCTCCGCCTCACCGGCAGCCGCTGGCAGCACGGATGCGGCCGCGCTCCCTGGGCGAGGTCGTCGGGCACGAGGCCCTCATCGGCGAACGCGGTGCCTTGCGGCGCGCCATCGAGCACGGCCGGCTCGGCTCGTTACTGCTGTGGGGGCCGCCCGGGAGCGGCAAGACCAGCCTGGCTCGGGTCCTGGCCGATGAAGTCGGAGCGGACCTGGTGACCATCTCGGCGGTCATGAGTGGCGTCGCCGAAGTTCGAGCCTTGGTCGCGGAAGCACGTGAACGGCTGAGCCTAAACGGCCGCCAGACGATCCTATTCATCGATGAGATCCACCGCTTCAACAAGGCCCAACAGGACGGCCTGCTGCCGCACGTCGAGGATGGCACGGTGACACTCGTTGGGGCCACGACGGAGAACCCCTACTTCGAGATGAATTCCGCTCTGCTATCGCGATTGCGCGTCTACCGGCTGGAGCCGCTGACCGATGAGCAGATCGCCACGGTAGTGAAGCGGGCACTGGAGGACGTAGAGCACGGCCTTGCGGGCGACCTTGGCCCCAAGGGCGGCGTGGCCATAGGGCAGGACGCCTTTGATCATCTTGTCGCGCTTGCCGCCGGCGATGCCCGCCAGGCCCTCAATGTCCTGGACAGCGCCGTCTCAATCGCCGACTCCGAATCCGTACGGGACGCCCAAGGCCGCGTGGCGCCGCGCCTGGAGGACGTCGAAGCCGCCGCCCAGCAGCGTGTCCTGTCTTACGATCGAGCAGGCGACGGCCACTACGACACGGTCAGCGCGTTCATCAAGAGCGTTCGAGGCAACGATCCTGACGCGGCCCTGTACTGGCTGGCGGCGATGATTGCGGCCGGGGAGGATGCCCGATTCGTGGCCCGCCGGTTGATCGTGCTCGCCTCGGAGGACATTGGTCTGGCCGATCCTCGGGCGATGGAGATCGCAGTCGCCGCGGCCCAGGCTCTGGACTGGGTCGGCCTTCCGGAGGCCCAGTACAGCCTTGCCCAGGCCACTGCGTACCTGGCCGCGGCGCCCAAGTCGAATCGGACCGGGCTGGCCTACTGGGCCGCAATGGCTGACGTCCTGGAGCACGGGTCGCTGCCGATACCGGTCCATCTCCGGTCCAGCGGCGCCGCTCGCCGATCCTACCGCTTTCCTCACGACTTCGAGGGCGACGACGTGGCGCAGCAATACCTGCCCGACAAGTTGGCCGATCGCCGCTACTTCTTCCCCGGCGACCAGGGCGTGGAGCCACGCATCGGTGATCGACTGGAGCGGCTCCGCGTCGCCCGTGGGGAGCCGGCGCGCCGCAAGCGCCCGATCGAGGGCGCCCCTGCCACGAACCCGATGGCTTCCGGCTCGGAAGCGATGCGGCGGCGCCAGGCGAATCTACGCGAGACCGCCCAGGACCAGCGCGCCGACGCCGAGACACCCCACGCCGATCCCGAGGACTGACATACGCAACCTCACCTGGTTCGAGCACGGTCGCTCGGGCCTGTTAGGGCTCCAGATCCAACGAGCGGACATGGCGCGGTCTGAAGATGGCGATCGGCGGCCGATCGAAGATCGCCACCCGCGTCACGCCCAGCCGCTCGGCTGTGGCAACCAGCACGGCATCCGTGAGACGCGGCCGGTATTCCGTCGTTTCGCGCATCAGCTGAGCGGCGCGAACGAGATCCACCGTGGTCGGCGCCACGACCTTTATGGCGCCGCTGGCGATCGTCTCCAGCAGCGAGAACGTCGCACGCAGCCCGAGTTCCCGCTGCAGTAACAGGTCCAGCTCGGCCAAGTTCAAAGCCCCAATCATCAGCGGCTCGTTTGCCCGCTTGAACCAGGCAATCGCCGCACGGTGGTTCAGATCCGACTGATCTGCCGCGGCCAGGATGGCGCTCGAATCGAGCAGGATGGCCATCTCTAGAACTCGTCCGGCCCAGGTCGCTGCCCGGCTTCACGGCGCGCGATCGATCGCCCGTCCAGCGAAAGCCGGCCGTGCTCGCTTCGACCAACGGCCAGAAAAGCCAGGTCTGGCGAGGTGTCGTGAGATTCGAGGTATGCGTCCAGAGCCGTCGCGACTACGGACGTCTTGGTCATGGCCTCCCGGGCCGCATACCGGTCCAGCCGTTCCAGTAGATCCGAGTCGATTAGGATCGTCGTTCGCTTCTGCATATGACGTCATATATACCACATGAGGGCCGCGCGGCTACGCCCATAGCATGCCCTCCTGATCTGGCAGCTGATGGCTGACCGTAGAAAGGTGGAACCGTGAACCGCTTCGAGCCCAACCTTCGCATCCCCGGACCGACATCCCTTCCGGATGCGGTCCGCGAGGCCGGCGCCCGTCAGATGGTCAATCATCGCGGCCCGGAGTTCGCCGTCCTTCAGAACAGCATCATCGCCCGCCTCAAGACCGCGTACAGAACCACGAATGACGTCCTGATCGTCACCGCGGCTGGCACCGGCGGGCTGGAGTCGGCGATCGTCAGTTTCCTCTCCCCCGGCGACAAAGTCCTGGCCGTCTCCATCGGTGCCTTCGGCGATCGTTTCGCCAAGATCGCCAGCGTTTATGGTGCCGACGTGACCAAGATTTCCTCCGACTGGGGCAAGGCCGCGGACCCGGTCAAGGTCCGCGAGGCGCTGGCCGCCGGCGGCCCCTGGAAGGCAGTCCTGCTGACCCAGAACGAGACTTCCACCGCCGTCACCAACCCGATTGCCCGTCTCGCAGAGACCGTTCGCGCGGTCGCTCCCGACGCCCTGATCATCGTGGACGCAATCAGCGGCCTCGGCGCCGTGCCGTTCGAAACGGACGCATGGGGCCTCGACGTAGTAGTCAGCGGCTCCCAGAAGGCTTGGATGGTCGCGCCCGGCCTATCCTTCGTCGCCGTCTCGCCGCGAGCCTGGGAGGCTGCCGCGGTCGCAAAGATGCCGAAGTTCTACTTCGACCTGGCTGCCCACAAGACCAGCGCCGAATCGGGCCAAACTCCGTGGACGCCGGCTGTGGCGGTCATGTTCCAGCTTGATGTCGCCCTCCAGCTCATGGAGCAGGAGACGCTGGACGAGATCTGGAAGCGCCACGCAGCCGTCGGTGCCGCCGTTCGGGCCGGTCTGACAGCCCTCGACTTCAAGCTCCTGGCCGACCCAGAATTCGCATCCGACACGGTCACCGGCGCCTGGATCCCCGAGGACCTGGAGTGGAAGGCCTTCAACGGCAAACTCCGCAAGCTCGGCCTGATCGTGGCCGGCGGTCAGGGTGCGCTCAAAGGCAAGATCTTCCGGATCGGGCACCTGGGCCACGTAACGGTCCCGGCCATCATCAACGCTATGGCCGTGCTGGAGCAGACCCTCATCGAACTGGACCGACCGGTTACGCCGGGAGCCGCCGTGGCTGCCGCCCAGGTGGCCGCGCTCAAGTCCCTCGGCCTGGCCAAGTAGGAGTTGACGATGAAGATCCTCGTTGCGGAACCCCTGGCCAAGCAGGGAATCGAGATCCTCCGGGCCCACCACGAAGTTGACGAGAAGATCGGCCTCTCGCCGGAGGAACTCGCCGCCATCATCGGCGACTACGATGCCCTCCTGGTCAGAAGCCAGGTCAAGGTGACGGCCGATATTCTGGCTCACGCCACGCGACTGGTCGTGATCGGCCGCGCCGGCGTGGGCGTGGACAATGTCGATCTCGAGGCCGCGACCAAGGCCGGCGTGGTGGTCGTCAATGCCCCGACCGGCAACACTGTCTCGGCCGCCGAGCAGACGATGGCGCTCATGCTCGCCCTAGCCCGCAAGACCGCCGCCGCCGACGCCTCCATGCGCCGCGGCGAGTGGAAGCGAAGCTCCTTTACCGGGGTCGAGCTGCGTGGCCGCACCCTGGGCATCATCGGCCTGGGCAAAATCGGCTTGGCCGTGGCCGATCGGGCTCGCGGGATGGAGATGACCGTTCTGGGGTACGACCCCTTCGTGACCGCCGAACAGGCCGCCCTGCATGGCATCAACGTCGTGGACATCGACGCCATCATCGAGCAGTCCGACGTGATCACTGCTCATGTGCCACTCAACAAGGCCACGCGCGGCATCATCGGCGCGGAGCAGATTGCCCGCATGAAGCCCGGCGTAATGCTCGTCAACGTCGCCCGAGGCGGCGTCTACGACGAAACTGCCGTGGCACAGGCGCTAACTGACGGCAAGCTCGCCGGCGCCGCCTTCGACGTCTACGAGACCGAACCGCCAACGGACTCGCCGATCCTCAAGGCCCCGAATACGGTCCTCACCCCGCACCTCGGCGCCCTCACCGCCGAAGCCCAGCTACGCGTGGCCGAGGAGGCCTGCGAGCAGGTCATCGACGTCCTGGCCGGCCGATCGGCCCGCTATGCCGTCAATGCCCCGTTGCTGACCCCGGAAACGGCCCGAGCCATCGCTCCATACCTGCCCCTAACCGAAACCCTCGGACGAGTGCTGGCGCAATATTTCCGCGGCGCCATCAAGACTCTCACCGTGGACGTCGCCGGCGACATCGCCAACTTCGACGTCTCGCAGCTGACGGCCGCAGCTCTCCGCGGGGTCCTGGCAAATTCCGCCTCGGAGCGGGTCAACCTCATCAACGCCGCGTTCCTGGCGAAGAGCCGCGGCCTGGCCGTCAGCGAGCGGAAGTCGGCCGACGGCGGTACGTTCGCGTCGCTGGTCACCTTGACCGCGGACGGGGACACCGGCAAGGCCACAGTGGCCGGCACCATCGCCAATGGCGAACCGCGCCTGACTCGCATCGACGACAACTGGCTGGACATGACTCCGACGCCATTGATGCTCGTCACCAGGCATATGGATAAGCCGGGCACTATGGGTCGCATCGGACTCATTCTCGGCGAGGCTGACGTAAACATCAGCGCCATGGTCCTGGCCCGCGTGGAAGCTCGTCAGGATGCGTTGATGCTTCTTGCCGTGGACGACGACGTGCCCGATAAGGTCGCCGAGGCCATCCGCGCCCATCCCGCCGTCCTCGATGTGTGGGTCATTCGCGCAGCCACGGACCGTTGAACTCCTCCCCGGCGGGAGCCGGTCGGCCTCAAGGCGGGGAAACCCGTCCTTCTGGGGCCGCCCGGTTGATTCCCTCCGACCTGGACGCAATCCTGGTTCTGCTGCGCCATGGCGAGACAGAAGCCATCGTGGCGCGGCAATTCCAGGGTCAGATGGAGACGCCCCTAAGCGCCGCCGGCGTCGATCAAGTGCGGCGCGCTGCTCATGCCCTGGCGTTTCGAGATGGCGCTGCGGTGCTCCCCATCCCCACGATAGCGCCCAGATTTCTGATCCACTCTCCGTTGGGACGGGCCCGCCAGAGTGCCGAGATTGCCGCGGAGGCGATGACCCACGCCGGCATCGCCGCTCCCCCACTCCGCTCCGTTGCCGGGTTCGCGGAGATCGCCCAGGGCGAGTGGGAGGGCCTCACAGACACCGAGATATCCGCGCGGTTCGGAGACGCCCTGGGCAGGTGGCGTCGCTGGCCGGAGCGTGCCTATGCCCCCGGCGGCGAGAGCCTGGGGCAGGTCTTCGACCGTGTCGAGGGCGCGCTCACGGAACTGCTGGGCGAGCTGTCTGTAGATAGCGCACCAGGCACGATGGACCGCCACCAGGTCCTCGGATACGAAGACGAGTCCCCAGACCAGCGACCATGGGGCTTGATTGTGGGACACGGAGGAGTCTTCCGCGTGACAGTCTGCGCCCTCCTGGATCTCTCGCCGGACCACTTCTGGAACTTCGATTTCGGCCTGGCGTCGATCTCTGTCGTTGAGATCCGCGCCGGACGTGCGGTCTTGCGGGCCCTAAATCTGGAGTCCCCGAAGGGAGAACCAGGCGCCCGCAGGGACGCGACCGGCGCACTGTAGGGGCAGCAACCCGGAGAAGGTCAGCCGCGCGTCCTGGGCCTGGCCGAATTGGCGGCCTTGCGGTTGCGCCCTCGAGCGCCGGGCAATCGGAAGACGAGCTTAAACAGGGCCTGGCGAACGCGACTCGAGGCCGCGGCAAGGACGAGCAACCGGTCAGACCCGAGTTGGCGTTTGCCATAGATAACCTCGACCGCCGCCGTTGCAACCAGGCCGAGAGAATCACGTGCACTCGGAACCAGTTCCGCCAGCATGCCCGTGTACTCGTACACCGTTTGGGTCGGTTGCGGGCGGTAGCCGAGTCGCGACGCCAACCGAACCACGCTCCGATAGACCATGTCCGGGCTGTCGGGACGTGGTGATCGCCGACGCCACATCAGGAACAGGACGATGACCAGGACTCCGCCGATCGTCGTGGGCACAGTCGGCGGTAGGGGCAGGCCGCCGCCGCCGCTAGTGCTGCCGCCGGCTGTCGCGGTTGGGTGCGGCGCTACACCCGCGGACGCAGCCGGCGAGGATGAGGGAATCGATGGCGCCGGGGTGGTCGTGACGGCCGACCCTGGAACCAGGAGCGTCTCCTGGCCGACGGACCCGCCCGTCGGATCGAACGGCACCCAACCGTAGGCTGGGAAGTAGACCTCTACCCAAGCGTGCTTCTGCTGACTCGTGACCTGCTGGATCAGAGTGTGGGGGTCGATGGCACCGGGCAGGTAGCCCAGCACATATCGAGCCGGGTATCCCTCCATCCGCATGAGCATCGTCATCGTCGTCGCGTACTGTTCGCAGAAGCCCTCTCGAATGTAGGCGAAGCAGTCGACCGTGGACAGACCGGCGCACTTCGGCATCTCGCTGGAAATGTCGGTGCTGTAGGTGAAGCGGTCCGAACTGTGGAGATAGTCCTGAATCTCTTTGGCTACGTCGAATTCATTGTCGAACGGATTGCCCTGAGACCTGGCGTCGGCCTTTATCTCGCTGAGCAGCCCCTTGCCGTCGGCGCCGACCAGGTCCGCGCCCTGTGTGTAACGTCTCAGGACCCCCTCTGGGAAGGTGTTGCCGGCGTGCCGGAGTCGCCACTCCGTGAGCCCGGTGCCGCCGGGATCCAGGACCGGCACATAGGCCGAGACGCTGTAGTCCTTGGCGTCGGTCGTGAAGCCGACTACATTGGTCTGCCCCGGATTACCGACCACGCTGCGTTTGGTGTCGACGTTGACCTTCAGCGGCTCGTTGGCAACGACAAGATGCCGCAGCGACGCGTCCTGGATGTGCACCGCGAGTGTGACCAGCTTGCGGCCTGGGCTGTTCGGGCCGACCTGATCGATGGTGCCGGCGTTGAGGAGATCGCCCGCGGTCACCTGGTCCTGACGAGCCGACGGGCCCACTGCCCAGCCCAGGGTCTGGAAGGTGTCGTACGTCGCCACGCGCCAGTGGAACGACTCCGACCCTGTGCTAACCCGGACCGTGAACACCGGAGTCGACTTCTCATGGAAGGATGAGCTGACCGGCGAGGTTGCCCCGAAATCGGCCCCCGGCGGGTATCGGGTGACGCCGCCGTTGGGCAGGTACCCGGTAATCCAATCGGACAGGTCCCGAAAGTTGTTGCTCACTCCCGGCCAGGCACTGGCCAGAGGCGCCGAGCTGGCCACACTAGCCAGCAGCAGCGACAAGCAGATAGCGATGCCGGCGAAGGCGACGCCTCCTCGGAGATGCGGAGGCTCGAGGTCGTGGCCTCGCCAGATCCGGTGGCGAAGCCAGCTGGTGCGCTCTTCGGCGGCATGAGACATCAGCAGCACCAGGAGAGCAGCGCCGCTGAAGACAACCAGACCATAGAACTGGTCCTGGACCGTCAGAGCCATGTTGGCGATGAGCACGATGGCCATTAGCAGCACGCCGTTTACGGCCCGGTGATGGCCAAAGACATCGTACGAGGCCGCCTGCGCGGTACCCCAGACGATTATGCCCAGCAGCAAGCAGAAATGGCCGAGTTGGAGCGTCGAGATCTGGTGGCGCCACGTTAGGTCCAGGTATGCCTGAGTGACCGAGTTGGCCGTGGTGTTGTACCAGCCGACCAGGCCCGGAGACGAGTTCGGCAGAATCGATCCAACGACCTCGATCAGAACGAACGCCCCGACGGCGGCTCCGAGGGCATGGGCCAGCCAGGGTGACATATCCAGCCGGGCACTCAGGTACCCCCAAAACACCCCGCCGAGCGCGACATAGATGAGAAAGGCCGTCATCTCGTCGTGGCCGAGGATCCACCTGGCATCGGCGATTGACCAGGCCATTGTTCCGGCCAGGACCATCACCAGCGGCAAGGCGAGCCAGCCCTCGTCCCGCCGCAACCGGCCAAGGAATGCGAAGACCGGGTTGCCGTCGCTCGAATCGATGGGCGAACCGCCCGAATTGGTGGTGTCCGAGCGGCTCGGTGGGGACCAGCCTGCAGTCGCCATCTTCATCGCCCCCGATCGGCCTTCATGCCAGCACCTGTCCCAGGTTGTCGCCGGCGCGAACCTCGTAAGTCTTCAGATCGTACTCGGCCAGGGCGAAGTGCAAAGCCCTTTGCTCCTGGCCGGCTCGATCCTCCTCGGAATCCTCGCCATGCGGCCTCTTGCGAGCCACGTTCTCGTAGGTCGGTGCGTTCAGCGAGACCACGGCCGCGGTCACACCGCGAGCTCGCAACCCCGTTAGCGCCCTCACCCACTGCCGATCGTGCGACGGCGTGACGACCACGGCCGTCATGCCTCGGCGCAGTTTCGGCAACCCAGCAAGAAGGACTTCCGCCAGCGAAATATGTCCGTCGCCTTCAACGGCGGCCAGCAGCGCCATGATCTTCTGACGCTGCCTCGGTCCGCGGTCCGCGGGGATCGAGACCAACCTGTGACCGCTGGTAGTCAGACCCACCGCCCGATTCTCCATGATGGCGTCGTGAGCGACGGATGCTGCGACTCGGAGGGATTCCTCCACAGATGAGATATCGCCGTCCCCGGCCTGAACCCGTTCGTCCAGATCCACGAAGATCCAGACGTCGGCGGTCTGTTCCAAGTCGAATTCTTTGACCTGGATTTCACCCAACCTGGCCGTGCTGCGCCAGTGGATCCGGTTGAAGCTGTCACCTGGAGCGTACGGCCGGACGGTCGTGGCGAGCGGCGTCGTCTGGAGGCTCCGTTCAGGAGCGGAATGCGATCCTTCGAGGTTGGCATTTGGCAGCCGCCAGCGAGGCAGGGGCACCACCCGCGGGAAAACCGTCACGACGGTTGGACGCCCGACCGTGGCTGCCGCCTCAAAGAACCCGAACGGGTCGCCCGTCCGAACCACCATCGGCTCGATCCGGAATGTCCCGCGGCGGGTAAGCGGAACGATGGCGATCCAGGACCGCTGGGCCCACGACCGAAGCCCGAGGGCACGGCCGGGCAGCGGAACGGGCAGGTCGGTGGGGTTGTAGACCTCAAGCCACGGCTTGGGCAGGCCGCTGGCATTGGAAATGCTGTAAGTGGTCCTTAGATCGTCGCCTACGTGCCCCTGGCGATGGTCGACGCGATAGCCCGCCTCCAGGTCCGCCAGCCCGAAGCGGGTAAGCAGGTAGCTGCCGCCAATAGCCAGCAGCCCGAGGTAGACCATGTAGAACAGGAACGGCAAACCAGTCGAAAACGCGGCGATCAGGAGGACGATCGCAATGATCAGGAACTGCAGCCGTCGGATCACTGGAAAATGCCTGCCGAGTCGATCAGCGAACGGAGCTGCCGGTCGCGCTGCCGGTCGCGCTTCGCTTCACCGCGGCACCCAGACCGGATCCAGTGGCCTGCTGGCCGATACGGCCGGCCCCTCGCGACTCGTCGACCGGCACGGTGCTGAGGAGCTCGGCCACAACCTGGCGCGGGTCGATATCGTGCATCGAGGAACTCGTCTTGATGATGAGTCGGTGCGCCAACGCGGACTCGGCCAAAGCCTTGATGTCGTCCGGGATGACGTAATCACGGCCGGCGAGGGCGGCCAGTGCCTGGCCGGTCCGGTACAAGGCCAACGAGCCGCGCGGCGAGGCGCCCAGATAGACGTCTGGATGGGTTCGCGTTGCGTTGACCAGCCGAACGATATAGTCGGCCACGGTCGGATCGACAAAGACCTCCCGGACCGATGCTTGCAGCCCTCGCAAGTCATCCACGCCCAGAACCTCCTGGAGGTCATCGAGCGGGTGAGTGATCTTCTGCTGCTCCAGGATCGCCTGTTCGTCGGCCTGGCTCGGGTAGCCGAGACGAATTCGCAGCATGAAGCGATCGAGCTGGGCCTCCGGGAGGGCGAAGGTGCCTTCGTACTCGATCGGATTTTGAGTTGCGATCACCAGGAACGGCTCGGGCATCTGATAAGTGGTGCCGTCGATCGTGGCCTGATGCTCCTCCATCGCCTCGAGCAGTGACGACTGGGTCTTGGGAGTCGCGCGGTTGATCTCGTCGGCGAGGACCACCTGGGCCATGATCGGGCCGGGCCTGAACTCGAACTCCTGGGTCTTCTGGTTGTATATGGAGAGGCCCGTGACATCGGACGGCAGCAGGTCCGGCGTGAACTGGATGCGGCGAAAGGAGCATCCAAGGCTCCGAGCAACGGCCTTGGCGAGCATCGTCTTGCCGGTCCCGGGGACATCCTCGATGAGCAAATGGCCTCGGCAGAGGAGCGCAACCAGGGTCAGGCGAACCTCCTGACTCTTCCCAATGATCACTCGCTCGACGTTGGCCGCGACCTTCTCGCCGGTCTCTTGAATGGTCTTCATCTGTCTCTATCAGGCCTCGGGGCGGGGATGAAGGCCCCCGATCCGGGTCGCAGGGCCGTTGAGGACCGCTTGGCCTCCGCTGCCGAAATCGACGGAAGGCCGCCACATACTACGCCGAGACGATCCGCCCGTTCACCCTGTGATCCCGTGAACCGGACCTTGCGAGGGTCGGGCCCACCCGATCCGTTTTCGGCCCACCGATCGACACTTCTACCTACCAGGACGTGGCATCGGGCCGGCTTGTTCGATTTGGCAACACCTCGACCTCCTTGCGGTTACCCTTGCAGAAGCGGGACCTTCGGACGTGGCGGCGGGTACCAGCAGGCTGGCTCACGTTGGAACGACTTGGGGTTACCCTCCTCACCTAGTGTTGTGCTGGCAGCGCGACACTTGGCCCAGCCGGACCTCGGAGCAAACATGCCAGACGCTACCGACTCGTATTGCGAGCGGTGTGGCACCCGCTACTTGTTCCGTCCCGCCGCGCCCAAAGGGCCATCCCTAAAAGGCGCTCGAGTTCTGGCAAAGGGACTCAAGAATTTCGTCCTCACCGACGGACAGTCGATGGGCGAATCGCTCGCTCTGGCCCGCACCGACGACGATCACGAAGACTCCGCTCGGATGACCGCGGAGTTCTACCGGACGTTCAATTTCTGCATGACGTGCCGGCAGTATGCGTGCGACACGTGCTGGAACGAAAAGCAGGGGGCGTGCCTGACATGCTCCCCCGAAGCGCACATTGTCCCGATGGCTGCCGAGGATCACCTGATCGTTCGAACGCCGGTAATGCGCTACGAGGCAAACTCCCCTCGCCCGCTTGGGCATGCCGCCGATCCTGCGCCTCTCGAGCTCCAGCCTGAAACCGTGAGGCCGTCCTGGCCGACGGCCGATCTCCTGGTCAGCATGTCGGGCAGCGAGGGCGAAGCAAACGGCGACGATCGCCGAGAGAGCGCCGACGTCGTGGAGTCAATGGCGTGGGCAGGACCCATCGGGTCGGCGGATTGGACATTGTGGCCAGTTTCCGAGGCACGCGAGAGCGCGACAACAGGCTCCGAAGCTCTGCATGGCTCGATCGCCCAAGTCGCTGCCGAAGCGAATGACGGGGCCACATTGGAGGCCGACGTTACTGAGACGGTGTCGACCGGCGGCGCGGAGTGGCAGCCCGAGGTAGCGGTGGCCGCCTTCGTGCCACCTCCAGGTGATGGCCAGGAGCTCGCGCTCACGCCACAGGAACTGCTGCTCGTCGAAGCGCAACTTGGGCAAACGGGGCCGGACGGAATCCACCTCGCCCCGGAGCCGATATATGCGCCCGAGCAAGCCACGGCCACGCCACTATCTCTGGCAGAGGCGCCGACCCCGGCGGCGCTGCGCGACGCGACAGCGGGCGATACGATACGAACCGCGGCCAGCTGGGAGCCGGAGTTGCCCGCACAACTGGCGCATATGCCCGATCTTCAACCCTCGGAACCGTGGCCGCACGCGACGCGATGGTCCGAGCGCCCGCTAGAAACCCACGATTGGTTCGACGACGCGATAGCATCTGAGACCGCGTCGCCGGCCGTCGCCGCGCAATTCGAGCCGCAGCCGACCGCTCTGGACCTTGCGCCAGCCGCGGACATTCGCGCCGCTGCCCCGGCTCAGGTCAGCCCAGGACTCGATACGGAGGACCAGCGGTCCTCCGACGCGGCCAACCCCGGCCGGCCCGACGCCACGTCGTGGCCGCCCCTCGGCGCCAGCTGGCAGCCCCAAGCCCATCCCGGGCGCCCCTGGGAGGTTCCAGCGGATACTCACGTCCCGGCCATCATCGCCGCGACAAAGGCCCCTCAACCGCCCGCGGCCTCGATGTGGGCTCAATCGTCCCAGGAAGTCCTGAACCGGGGCAGCGTCCGCGTCTGCCACAAGTGCGCGCTGCCGGTATCGACGCACGCCAAGTTCTGCCGCCGCTGCGGAACCCAGCAAGCCTGACGTGGTTTAGGCGTCCAGATCCTCGAACAGGCCCGGCTGGAGATCATCGCCGTGGGCCGGGGCGCCGTGCGGCCGCAATAAGGATCTGATCTGAGCCCGGCGAACGTATCGCCGATTGCCAAGCTTGATGCTCTGGAGTTGCCCAGCCCGCGCCCACCGGCCGATGGTGCCTGGGGTGAACTTGATGTTGGAAGCCGCGAGCAGGTCGGCCGCCTCTGCTAGGGAAATCCAGTCAGAAGGTGCCTTCGACATCGGTCAGTCCGGATCTTTCGACGAGCTGCTCGATTTTTCGGACGAGCTGCCTGGGTTGCCCAGGTTGCGGGAGCTGCCGCCTCCAGGCGAGGCGTCCGAGGCGCTGCCCGAACCACCGGCCGAATTGCCCGAATTCGACGACTGATCGCCGGCGGTGGAGGCCGTGCCACCGGAACCCTGCGACGAGTCGCCCGATGGATCCTTGGAGCCTTCACTGGATTCCGAGGCCGAGCCGCGAGGCGATGGACTGCCGGACCGGTTCGAGGACCGCTCTTTGCGCGCCCAACCGGTGCCCTTGTAGTGGATTGCCGGCAGCGCGAATCCTTTACGCATGGGGCCGCCGCACACCGGGCAGACCGTCGGCCCATCGGCGTGGATCGAGTGCGTCACTTCCATCTCATGGCCGCACTGAGTACAGATGTAGTCGTAAGTTGGCAACGTCGTCTCCGCTCGTGATCGCTATGCGCGAAGACGGCGCATACCGCACTTTGGACAATAGAAGCGTTCGTGTCCCGAGTTGAACCCGCAATGAGCGCATACGGCGCCGCCCTGTGGACCGGCGGCGACGGGACGTTCCGCACTCACGGTGCCGATGGCATGCGGGTCACCGGCGATGTTGTTGAACAGCCCGGCGAGGACCCGGGCCGCGTTGCGGTCAGTATCCCCGCGGACGCCCTTTCCGCCCCACCCGACGATCGCCCTGACGATGACGTCTCCCGTGGCCTCGTCCCAGTGGGAGACGACACCGCCGACGATGGCGTTGTAGTCGGGATAGCCAGTCGTGTCCGTCTCGCCGTCGAGCAGGCCGCAGACCAGGGTCTCGAAGGCCATGTCGATCGCATCCACCGACTCGAGGACCACGAGCGTATGCCGGGTGACGGGTTCGCGTTTGTCGTGGTACTGCAGCCACTGGGCCGAGCCCGGCGTGCGCGCGATGAAGGGCGTCGCCGACCCCATGCCTACGGGCAACGGCTCGACCAATTCAAATTCGCCTTTGACGTATCCGGCCAGCATGTTGCCGAGGCGCGCGGTCATCTCCGGGACGCCCTTGACCCGCACCGAATCGCTCGATTTAGCCGAGTACGACAGCTTGAGGGTGAACTCGTGCTCGTTGACTGCTTTCGGCGCCGGCGGCGGCGTCGCGACTTTTTCCTGACCCGATCGGCGGCCGAAAAGCGGCACTGTCACTCCTGCAGGGTGGACACGGACTTCATACGTATCCTAGCAGCGCGCTCGCCGTATTCCCCGGTACGCTCGCATCAACTCCTAGAGACGATTGGCGGGCGGCGTCTCAGGGGCGTAGCCGCTCTGCCAGTCGAACGACGAGTTCCTCCAGCTCGGCCGCCCGCGCCTTCGCTCCGTCGACGACGGCCTGTGGGGCCTTGGAGATGAACGCGTCGTTGGCGAGCCGGGCGCGGGCGGAAGCCAGCATGGCCTGGGCGTCGGCCAATTCCCGCTCCAGGCGGGCCCGATCCCGATCGCCCTGGGCGTCATCTTTGGCGAGCGGCCGGATTGCCGCCAGCATCTCGCCCACCACGACCGCCAGACCGCCCTGCAGTTCCGGAGATTCGACGAGTTGGAGCGGCCTCGCTCGGGCGAGCCGTTCGAGCGCCGGCTTCAGCGTCTTGAACGTCGTCCCCAGCCGCGCAGGAACGTAGACGTCTACGTGGAGCCACGCGGCAGGTTCGATGCGGGCCTCGGCGCGGGCGTTGCGGATGGCCCGCACCAGATCGATCAGGGCGGCCACCTCCGTTTCGGCGGCGGCGTCGGCCTTCTCAGCAGAGGCAACCGGCCAATCGGCCACGATCAGCAGCGCCGGGTCGGCCGTCGTGTGCGGCAGCCTCTCCCAGATCTCCTCCGTGACGAACGGCATAATCGGGTGGAGCAGCCGCAGGTAGGTATCCAGGACTTCGACCAGCGTCCACCACGTCGCATCTCGCGCGGCGACGCTCAAGCTTTCGTCGGCCAGCCGAATCTTCGCCAGTTCGACCGCCCAATCGCAGTATTCGTTCCAGACCGCCTCATACAGGATCTGGCTGGCATCGCCGAACGTGTACAGACGCATCGCTTCGTCGACGGCCGCGACGGTCGCTGCCGCTCGCGAAAGGATCCAGCGATCGGCCGGGCCAACTTCGGCGCGGTTCGGCAGTTCTCGTGACGTGCCCGCCGGAATGGACTCCGGCCGGGCCCCCAGCACGAAGCGAGCCACGTTCCAGAGCTTGTTGGTGAAGTTGCGGGCGTTCTCGAGCTTCTCGGCGCCGAGACGGGCGTCGTTCCCGGGTGCGGTGCCGTTGATGAGGGCGAAACGGAGCGCGTCCGCGCCAACCTCCTCGATCGTCTCGAGCGGGTCGACCGAGTTGCCCTTCGTCTTGGACATCTTTTGGCCGTACGGATCGCGGATCAGGCCTGACAAATAGACCGTGTGGAAGGGCGCCTCGCCGGTCAGGTGGATGCCCAGCATCATCATCCGCGCGACCCAGAAAAAGATGATGTCGTACGCGGTTTCCATGACGGAGCCCGGGTAGAACCGATCCAGATCGGGCGTCTTGTCGGGCCAGCCGAGCGTGGAGAACGGCCACAGGCCCGAGCTGAACCACGTGTCGAAGATGTCCTCGTCCTGATGAAGTTCGGCGGCTGGACGTGAACAGACCTCGCACGCCACCGGACCGGCCGGATCCTGAGTCACGGTCACGTGGCCGTCCGGGCAGTACCAGGCCGGGATGCGGTGGCCCCACCACAGCTGACGACTGACGTTCCAGTCGCGCATTTCGGTCATCCAGTGTTCCCAGACCTTGACGAACCGGTCCGGCAGGATTTGCGTCTCGCCGGAGCGAGTGGCGGCGAGCGCGGCCTCGGCCAGCGGCGCCACGCGGATGAACCACTGGGTCTTGAGGCGCGGCTCCACGACATCATCGGAGCGCTGGCAGCGGCCCAGCAGCATCTCGTGGGGCTGGATCGCGTCCAGGTCGCCGCGCTCCGTCAGCGCCTCCACGATCTGGCGGCGTGCCTCGTAACGGTCCAAGCCGGCGAACTGGGCGCCGTTCTCGTTGACCCGGGCGGCATCGTCCAGCACCGTGATCATCGCGAGGCCGTGGCGCTTGCCGGTGTCGTAGTCGTTCTGGTCGTGGGCCGGGGTGATCTTGACGGCGCCGGTCCCGAAGGCTCGGTCCACGACGGAGTCGGCGATGATCGGCACCGCACGATCCACGAACGGGATCATCGCCCGCCGTCCGATGAGCGCGGCATAGCGCGGATCCTCCGGGTTGACGGCGACCGCGGTATCGCCCAGGAGCGTCTCGGGGCGCGTGGTGGCGACGGCGATCCAGGCCTCCGGATCGGGAGCGCCGGTCAGTTCGTCCACCAGGTGGTAGCGAATCGTCCAGAGGCTGCCGGTGGTCTCCTTCGGGATGACCTCGAGGTCCGAAACGCTGGTCCGGCAGCCGGGGCACCAGTGGATGAGTGCCTCGGTGCGATACGCCAGGCCCTCGCGATAGAGCCGCGTAAACGCCTCGCGCACAGCCCGCGCAGAAACCTCGTCCATGGTGAAGCGGACTCGGGACATGTCCAGCGAGGCCCCGACGCGGCGCTGCTGGCTAAGGATCGTCTGGCGCGTCTGGTCGACGAACTGCCACATCCGATCGAGGTACTTCTCGCGGCCCAGGGTCTGGCGGTTTTCGCCCTCTTTGGCCAGCAGCTTGTCCAGCACGTATTGGGCCGCGATGGAGGCGTGGTCCAGGCCGGGTAGGAACAGCGCCGGCCGGCCCAGCATTCTGGCGTGGCGAGTCATCAGGTCTTCCACAGTGGACCGCTGGGCATGGCCCAGGTGCAGGGAGCCGGTCACGTTTGGCGGCGGCTGGATGATGACGAACGGCTGTTTGGACCAGTCCGCTCGCGAGCCCTTGCCGTCCGGGTTGAACACATCGGCGTCGACCCATCGCTCGAATATGGAGTGCTCAACTTCACCGGGTCGGTATGCCTTGGGCAGCCCGGTTTCGGGGGTCTGCGCGGGGGCCGAAGTTGCGGCCGGCTGGCCCGATGTCGTATTCGCCTGCTCCGTCACCGCTAACTCCATTCAACGAACGGACCCGCTCGTCCAGCTGACGAACGGGTCGTGGTACCACCTGCTGCGGCGCCTGCCGGCATCCCCGCCTCTCTGCCCGGGTTACGCGGTCTGGCCGCGCTCCTGGACCAGCTTCTCGTAGTTCGTTTCGTCCAAGCCCTCGTCCACCTGCGTCTGGGTCAGCAGGAGCGGCAGTAGTCCCTGGCGGATCGTCTCCTCGGTGATGATGCATTTGCGGATCTCACCGTGGTCCGGCACGTCGTACATCACTTCCAGGAGCGATTCCTCCACGATCGAGCGCAGGGCGCGTGCGCCCGTCTTGCGTGTGATGGCGACTTCGGCGGCTGCCTGCAGCGCACCGGGCGTGAATACCAGGTCCACCTTGTCCAGCGACAGGAACTTCTGGAACTGGCGGGTGATGGCGTTCTTGGGCTCCGTCAGGACACGCACCAGATCTTCCGCGTTGAGCGACGACAGCGTCACCACAACCGGCAGGCGGCCGACGAATTCGGGGATCAGGCCGTATTTAAGGAGATCCTCAGGCATGAGTCGCTCGAGCATCCGGGCGCGGTCGATCTCCGGCATGTGGTTCTCGGCGCCGAAACCCATGGCGCGCTTTCCTACCCGCTCCTCGATGACCTTTTCCAGACCGTCGAAGGCCCCGCCGCAGATAAACAAGATGTTCGTGGTATCGATCTGGATGAAGTCCTGATGAGGATGCTTGCGACCGCCCTGCGGCGGAACGTTTGCGAGCGTGCCTTCCAGGATCTTGAGGAGGGCCTGCTGGACGCCTTCGCCCGAGACATCGCGCGTGATCGATGGGTTGTCCGACTTGCGCGCGATCTTGTCGATCTCGTCGATGTAGATGATGCCGCGCTGGGCACGGGCCACGTCGAAGTCTGCGGACTGGATAAGCCGCAGCAGGATGTTCTCGACATCCTCACCGACGTAGCCGGCCTCGGTCAGCGAGGTGGCATCGGCTATGCAGAACGGAACGTCCAGGATCTTGGCCAGGGTCTGGGCCAGGAGCGTCTTGCCGGAACCGGTCGGGCCGACGAGGAGGACGTTGGACTTCTGCAGCTCGACATCATCGATCTGGTGGCCGGCGTTGACCCGCTTGTAGTGGTTGTGAACGGCCACAGAGAGAACCTTCTTGGGCTTCTCCTGGCTAATGACGTACTGATCGAGCGCCATCTTGATGGCCCGCGGGTTCGGCAGCTTGGCGGCCTGCGGCTTTACACGCGGCGCCTCGAGCATCTCCTCCTCGATGATTTCCTGGCAGAGGTTGATGCATTCGTCGCAGATATAGACACCCTGGCCCGCAATGAGCTTGCGAACCTGCTCCTGGCTCTTGCCGCAGAAACTGCAGCGATATGGAACCTTGGGGCCGCTTTTGGTCGTAGTCACGCGCCTAACCTTGTCCTTCGCGCTTGCTGCCTGATCGCTGCCAATCCGTTACTCGCCCGGCGCAGAGGCCGGCGCCGCACCGTCGCCGCCATTCGGGGTCTCGGTCTTCTCGTCGGCGGAACCCGACTCTTTAGCCTTGCCCGCCAGCGGATCGATCGAACCCGCGTAGACGGCGTCGATGATTCCGTAATCCTTGGCGTCCGTTGGCGCCATGAAGAAGTCCCGAGAGGTATCGGCAACAATCTTCTCTATCGGTTGTCCCGTGTGGCGACTAAGAATCTCATGATTGGTGTTGACCAGCGTCTCCATCTCCTTGACCTGGATGAAGACGTCCGGCGTGTTGCCGCGGAATCCGCCCGATCCCTGGTGGATCATGATCCGGCTGTGCGGAAGCGCAAAGCGTTTCCCGGGTGCGCCCGCAGCGAGCAGCACGGCCGCCATGCTGGCCGCCATGCCGATGCAAATGGTGCTGACCGGAGAGCGCACGTACTGCATGGTGTCGTAGATCGCCAGGCCGCTGGTGATGACGCCACCGGGCGAGTTGATGTAGAGGCTGATGTCGCGCTCCGGATCCTCAGCATCGAGGAAGAGAAGTTGGGCGATCACGAGGTTGGCAATGTTGTCCTCGATCGTGTCGCCCAGGAACACGATCCGCTCCCGCAGCAGCCGCGAGTAGATGTCATAGGCTCGCTCGCCACGGCTCGAGGACTCGATCACCATCGGCACTAGCATCGGATCGTCTCCTCTGTCGTGGGCTTGGCTAGGACTTGGAGGTCGCGGACGCGGCCGACGTTTCGAGGCTGCCGGGATCGGTCACGCCGACCGAGGCGGAAGCCTCTGCCGACGAGGTGGAGACGGCCGATGCCTCCGCGTTGTCTTCCAGGTGAGGCAGCCGCGGAGAGTCGGGGTGAGCGGCAAGCCACTCGTCCACCAGCTGCTCAACGGTCCGCGATCGCCGGATGGTGCTCTTGATGTAGTTTCGCCCACGTTCCGATTCGAAGTACTTGAGCAGGCTCTGGTTGTCCGCGTAGCGAGACCGCGCCTGGGTGATCTCCGCTTCGATAGCGGAGTCGGGAACGTCCACGCCCTTGACCTTGGCGATCTCCGTCAGGGTTAGCAGGGTCTTGACGCGTTTCTCTGCCTGCGGCCTGAACTCGGCGTGGAGGTCTTCCTCGGTCTTGGTCAATACCTTGAGGTAGGCCTCCTCGGTGACGCCCTGGCGGGCCAGCGCGGAACGCAGCTCGTCGTGCATGACCTCCACTTCCTGATCAATCAGGACATCGGGCAGGTCCACCGTGGCATTGGCAGCCGCATATTCGATGATCTTGTCCGAGAACTCGTGGCGGGCATGGTCGAGGGCGTTGGCCTCGAGGCGCTTGCGCAATTCGGCTTTGAGCTCATCGAGCGTTTCGAACTTGCCGACGGACTTGGCGAACTCGTCGTCCGCCGGTGGGGCGATCTTCTCGCGCAATTCCTTGAGAGTGACGCTGAAGTGGGCCGTTTGGCTGCGGAGCGTCTCTTCCTGGTAATCGGCCGGGAAGACGATGTCGAACTCGACGGTGTCGCCCTTGGCGACGCCCATGAGGTGATCCTCGAAGCCCGGAATGAGTCGATCGTTACCGAGCACGAGGGGCATGCGATCCGACGAGCCCCCGTCGAACGGAACGCCGTCGCGCGTGCCGGCGAAGGAGATGACTGCGTAGTCTTCCTTCTTGGCGCCGCGGTCCGAGACCGGATCAAGGCGGGCCTGCCCGTCACGCAGCTCGTCGAGAACCTTTTCGACCATGGTTTCGTCGACCGGCTTGATCTCGGGCTTGAAACCGAAGCTATCGAAATCGCCGAGCTTGAGGTTTGGGCGAACCTGAACGGTCGCCTTGAAGATGACCGGCTTGCCCTCTTCTGCCTGGCTGACTTCCACTTCGGGCGAAGTCAGGGGCGCTATGTCCGATTCGCGCATGACCTCCCGGAAGGATTCTTCAACAAGAGCGTCTACGGCTTCATCGAGGATGACGGTGGGCCCCAGAACGCGTTCGAGCACTATCCGGGGTGCCTTGCCCGGCCGGAAGCCGGAAACTCGAGTGTGGCGCGAGAGCCGGCCGACGGCCTGCACTATGGCCTTGTCGAGCCGCTCGGGCGGAACCTCGAAATCGATCTGGAGGCGTGAGTTTGGTAAGGGGGTGGTGGTCGTCTGCATCGCCGGCCGATTATACGGGCCCCAGCGCCACGGGGCCCGGCTCCCCCGACGCGGGCGTTAGGGACGTCATCGCTGGAACCACCGCGAGGCCGCCTGGTGCCGCGGACCGGCACGATTCGGCCTTTGTGTGGACCGGGACCGGCGGCGGGCCATATCTTTCGATCATGGGCACGGTTCAGCCTCGCAAACCACGCCCGGCGCCTCGCACGTCCGCGGCGGCAGCGGGCGGCGCCATCGTCAAGCTGCCTGGGCGACTGGCCGGCGAAGGGCTATTGCGTCTCGATCACGGCGCTTGATTGAGGCATGCCTGGGAGACAGCTCAGATGGCAATTGCCGCCCTTTCTCTTGGCAAGGTACATCGCGTAGTCGGCGGCCTTGAGGAGCGATTCGGCGTCTGCGCCGTTTTCCGGATAGAAGCTGATGCCTATGCTGACGGTGACCTTGACCCTGTGGAGTTGCAGAGGGAAGACTCGGGCCAGGGCCTGTTCAACGTGTCCGGCGACAACTGCGGCCGCCCCTGCGTCATGGACGGACTCCAGAATGATCACAAATTCGTCGCCGCCGATACGGGCTACCGTGTCGCTCTGACGCACACATTTGGTAAGTCTGTGGGCAACTGCGGTCAGCAGGAGATCGCCGGCTTCGTGCCCCTGGGAATCGTTGACCTCCTTGAAGCCGTCGAGGTCCATGAAGAGGACCGCAAACGCCTTTTCCGATCGTTTGGCATGCGCCAGCAGCTGGTTCATCCGGTCGACGAGGAGGTACCGGTTCGGCAGTCCGGTCAGGGCATCATGCGTGGCAAGATGCTGGAGCGTCGCCTCAACCTGCCTGATCTCATTTATCTCGCGGGTGATGCCGACCAGGCCGATCACCTGGCCGGACTCATCATGGAGCGGCAGTTTGGTTGTCAGGGTCCAATTCGTACGGCCTTTGGCCACCTGGCGGCTCTCGATCATGCCGACGAACGGCCGATCCATCTCCATGATGCGGATATCGTCGAGCCGCGTCTCCTGGCCGAACGCCTGACCGAACAACTCGATGTCGGTCTTGCCGATCAACTCGGCCGGGTCCGAGAAACCCAGGTCCACCGCCATCTTCCGACTAACGAGCAACAGGCGGCATTCCCGATCTTTGAAGTAAATGCTGTCGGCAGTGCTCTCCATCAGCGCGCGGAAAAGGAAAGCTTCGCTCAGTTGCTCTAGAGCAGGCATGGTCACCCACCTGTCTCGGATGTCCGAAATCGGACGTATCTCGCGCAAACGACGCCCCGGTGGCCGCGTCGCTGCCGGCGAAGTTGATGCTACCGCCGCGCGCTTCTATGAACCCGGACCTATAAGTCACTGCAGGACGGCATTTGGGGGCTGGCCTCCCGTCATATGAAGGGACGATTGACGGGACGAGTGACGGGACGAGTGACGGGCAGCCATTTGCCCACGCCGGAGTTGCTCTCCCCCAGACGGAGGCCAGCATGCATTCCGGCAAGGCGAAACCTGCTGGCGCGCCGCAGGTCGCAGCCTACAGATCTGGTGGGCGAGGCGGGATTTGAACCCGCACACCGCTTACGCGGTACCAGCTCCTAAGGCTGGCGCGTCTGCCATTCCGCCACTCGCCCGTGGCCCAAGAGTCTAGCGGGGGCGGCCGTCACAAGTGGCAGGGCGGTCGCGGCTGCGCCTAATCTCTGCCGGCGCCACCGGCTTTGCGAGACTCGCGGCGGGCGCTTATCCGCTCGGTGGCTGCGGCAAACCCGCCGGCCTCGGGCGAGAACAACTCCCTGGCCAGTCGCTTGCCGGCCTCGACGCTGACCGGTCGCAGGATGTTTCCACCGAGCGCTGAAATCGTGCCTCGCAGATCGCGCGCCTCGCGCTCTTGCCGGCCCTCCTCGAGGTATCTGGCGAATTCGCGCTCGAGCAGGCCCCTCACCCGATCGCCATCGTCGCCCAGGGAGCGCAGCGCCTTGTCGACCTGCTTGGGCAGCATCGATTTCGGCAGATCGGCCTTGGGTCCCCAGATGGCCCGCCGGACGGCGTTATAGCTTCGCTTTGGGCCGCCCAGAATCATGAAAGCCGTTCCCGCAGCAAGTGCGGCGGTCTTGGCCGGCGATTGGCGAATCTTGGCCGGAATATCGACCGCGGACCGACCTGCGGCTTCCAGCTTCCCAGTTTCTACCAAAAGAACCTGACGGCGGGCTACGACTTCGGCCCGTGCGGCATCTGTTCGCGCACCCACTCGATAGTCTCCTTGGTGGTCTCGATTGTCTGATCGGGCACGAACCGATCCTTGAGCTTGGCCATGTCGATGCCGTGGCGGAACACCATCACGGCTGAAACGATCGGCCAGAGGAGCAGCAGCGTGGCGAAGCCGATGGCGGCGGCAACACGCGGCCCAGGCCCGGCGGATCCCAACAGGCCGAGCAGAAGCCCGGCGACAGCGCCTGCGAGGAAGCCCGCCAATGCGAGGCTGCGACCGAATGGCGAGGCCAGGACGGCGCCCAGAAGGCCGAGAACGAGCGCCCCGGCGACCATGGCGATCAACCACCCCGGCGGTAGGCCCGCACTGCGATGACTCAGCCCGGTCCAATCGGCCGCGAGCAGGCCGACTACCACGAGAGCCACGCCCAGCGCGATGGCGAATGAAGCGGAGGCGCGGCGCCAGCCGTAGTCGATGATGGCCAGCACCAGAAGCACTGCCACACCCACCATCAAGGCCGTGCCGTGGAGGGCGCCCCAGCCGATCGAGCCGAAGGCCCAATCGTCTAGCCACAGGATCAGGCTGAAGAGCAGGAACGAGCTCGACACGATCACGAGGCCAAGAGCAATGGAGCCCAGGATGGCAGCGCGCTTGATTTCGTCGATGATCTCGGCGAACTCGGCTTTAGCCAGCTTGATGTGGGCGGCGATGAGCCCGAACAGGGCGCTGCGAGTTCGCGCGAACTGGTCGCGCAAGCCGGGCGTTCGACCGTCCGGGGCAGCGCCGCCAGAGGCACCGGCAGAAGCGCCGCCAGAAGAGGGCCGATCCTTCGAGGAGGATCGATCAGCCAAGGGACCTCCATCCATATGGTCAGATAGCATGGCGATCATACCAGCGGCGAGCCCATCGTCGGCGAGAAGTCCGGTGCCCGTCGGCGTGAGGGACCAACGCCATGGCATCCGGACGGAATGCCGCAGACCCTCTACGCTCCACCTGTGGAACCCGCGACCGAAGCCCGAGTTCATGGTCGGCCTGCGCGCCAAATGCACACGGCCGTCTTGCTTGCCATCGGCAGCGAGTTGACCGTCGGCGAGACCCGTGACACGAACAGCGGCGACCTGGCTCGGTCCCTCTCTCGGGAGGGAGTGGATGTGTTGTGGGCCACGGCCCTGCCCGATCGCCTGCCGGCCGTCGTGGCCGCCATGCACGGGGCTCTTGCCGCCGCGGATCTCGTCGTAACCACCGGCGGCCTCGGTCCCACTCCGGATGACCTGACCCGCGAGGCTATTGCCGCCGTTATGGGGGAGTTGCCGGCGGCCGACCCGACCCTGGAACGCTGGCTGCGCAACCTGTTCGAGCGGCGGGCACTCCCCTTCCCCGCCACCAATCTGAAACAGGCCTGGCTCATTCCGTCTTCTACGGCGATCCCCAACGACCACGGCACCGCCCCAGGATGGTGGGTGGACCGAAATGACGGCCGCGTGATCGTAGCCCTGCCGGGACCACCGCGCGAGATGGCCCCGATGTGGGAGGGCTGGGTGATCCCCCGCCTGCGAGGCCTCGGCCTGGGCCAGGAACGAGTCACGCGGACATACCGCCTCACCGGCATCGGCGAGTCGGCCGTAGCGGCGCTGCTGGGCGACACGCTGCTGCGGGACTCCAACCCTATCGTGGCGACCTACGCCCGCGCCGACGCGGTAGACGTTCGAATTTCGGCGGTCGCGGAAGCCGGGCGTTCGCCTGTGGCGATTCTGGAAGAGGCCGCCGCGGCAGTCATGGCCCTTGTCGGGGATCACGTCTGGGGTCGCGACGACGACACCTGGGGCGTTGCGCTTGGCCGCGAAATCGAGGCACTGGGCTTGACCTTGGCCATCGTGGAGATAGCAACGGGTGGCTCGGCGGCGGCCCTGCTGGGCGAGCATGTGTGGCTCGTCACCGCCCGGACCGTCGCCGCAGGATCTGCCGCGGACGGCGAGCCGGCGGTGATTGCCGGCGCAATCCGCGACGAGACGGGGGCCTCGATCGGCCTGGCGGTGAAGGCCGTGGAGTCGGGCGATGACACGCTGGTCATGCTGGCCGCCGTCGGACCTTGGGGCCGGGCGGAGACGAGCCAGACGGCATTCCTCGGCGGCGCGGAGGGTCGGCGACGGGCGGGCATCGCCGCCGCTGCGTTCCTGCACGACATCCTGCGCCGACAGGCTTCGGCCGGCTGACTGACCGGCGCGTGATTCGGTTGGCGATTCGACGAGCGCACAGCCCTTGGCTGGCGGACAATACGAACCAGAGGTACCGAGCGGGCTTGCGGCAGATGGAGCGAAGGATGAGCACGACGGACAAGGTCAGCGCGGCGGAGCTAGCCAGCCTGCCGTTGTTCTCGGGCGTAGCCCCGGCCGACCTCGACGAATTGGCCGGTGGATCGCGCCGGCTTCACCTCACCGATGGCGAAACGCTGGTCGAGATGGGTCAGCCCATTTCCGAGGTCTTCTGGCTCGAGCAGGGTCAGCTAGCACTGCGAGTGCGTTACGACGGGCGCTGGGTGCTGGTGTCGACGCTCTACCCAGGTGACATCCTCGGCTGGTCGGCGTTGCGCGAGGACCCAAAGGCGCTCTCGACGACGCGCGCAATCGGGCCGGCGGTCCTGGTCTCGATGCCGGTGTCGGGCCTGCTGGCACTACTGACCGGCGGGTCGGCCCAGTCGGAACTGCTGTTGCGGCGCCTCTTCGGCATCGCGACCCATCACCTGGACGAAAGCCGAGCTCAGCTGCTTCAGTTGGGACGCGAGGGCGTCATCTCCGCCGGCTGAGCCTCAACGCCGCGAGGCTCCGAGCAGCGCGTCCAAGTCCGGCACAACGATGCTGTCGCGGTCGATTCGCAGCAGCCCATCGGCCTCGAACTCGCCCAGGAGCTTGTTCACGCTCTGGCGGGTGGCTCCGATCATGGCCGCCAGGTCGCTCTGGGTTAGCGGCCCGTCCAGCCTGATCGAGCCATCCGGGAGCCGCTGGCCGTGGTCTCGAGCCAGCCGCGCCAGGTGGGCCGCCAGGCGACCGGTCACGTCCAGGAAATGCATCTCGCCGACATGGGCGGTCAGACGCCGCAGTTCCCCGGCCAGCGACGCCAACAACGCATCCCTGATGACCGGCTCCGACGCCACCAAAGCCCGAAGCTGCTCGCGTGGCAAGGCCAGCGTCTCGGTCAGTTCCAGCGCAATGGCGCTGGCGGATCGCGGGGCGCCGTCGAGCAGCGCCAGCTCACCCAGGAAATCGCCGCGATGCAACGTCGCGAGGATGGCCTCCTCCCCGTTCTCGGACGGAACGACGACCTTCACCGCCCCCGATGCGACTATGAACAGGGCATCTCCCGGGTCGCCTTCGTGGAACAAGACCTCCCCCCGGCGAAACCGCCGCGTTCGAAGGTTGCGCGCGATCGTGCGCAGCGATTCCTCGCCGAGACCGCCGAACAGGCGGCACCGACCAAGTGCTTCCGTCGCGAAATCTGCTTGCATTGCGCACATCCTACCGTCACGGCCGGCCGGCGCACCAAGATCGCTATGACGAAACACGTCTCCGCCCGTAGGATTTGAGCATGAAGCAGCCAACTGACAGACGGTTTCTATTAGGCGGTGCCGTCGCTGCGGTGTTGATCGCCGTTGTGGGCCTCGCGGTAGTCATTGGACCGCTCTCCGGCAGCTCAGCTAAGTCATCTCCAACGCCATCGGCGGCGATCGTGGCATCGGCCGGCCAGTCGGATCCCGGGGGCTCGCCATCGCCCGCGGCGTCCGGGCCGGGCACGGCCACAAACACTCCGCCGACGGCTCCTGCCACGGCCAATCCGCCGACGACCCAGCCGACGACCCAGCCGACGACGATATCGCCCCAGCTGCCGTCCCTACTGGGCGCCATCGGCGACTCATACAGCCAGGCCTACGGTATGACACCTGACCTGCTGGGTGACCATCCCGAGCACTCCTGGGTCGTCGGCACAGCCAGGGGCGACGGCGTATTCAGCATCCTGGAGCGCCTCGAATCGCTTGGAGCCAAGCTGAGCGTCGTCAACGCCGCGACCTCCGGCAAGAAGATGAACGACGCCCCTCGTCAGGCCAGCGAGATCGTGGCTGCGGCCAAGTACCTCAAGGCCGGCCAGACGGCTCTGGTCACATTCGCGCTTGGGACCAACGACCTTTGCGACGATCCCAAGACAAGTCCGACGAGCTTCGAGGCCAACCTTCGATTGGCCGTCCAGATTCTGCGGAGCGGATTACCTCCCGGTAGCCGCATCCTCATGGTCTCGGTGCCGGACTTCTCCCATTTCCGACAGGTCACCCAGGCCAATGCCGAGGCCAAGGCCGCCCTTGCCTTGCGCCAGAACTCGCGCCGTTGCGCGCCATTCCTGGGTGCCGACAGCCCCACCGATATCCCGACCGCCCAGCGATTCCTGTCGTCTTACGACTCGATCCTGGTGAGTGTCTGCGACGACATCCAGACCCATGACGGGGCTTCCGGCAGGCTGTTCTGCCGAAGCAACCGCACCAGCCTGGCCGACACGGATTTCTCGATCTGCGACCTGAGCAAGGTCGACTTCTTCCACCCTTCACTCACCGGTCAGGCCAAGATGGCCAACGCGGCCTGGAGCGCAGGCTTCTGGGGCACCATCCAGTTCGCCGCCCGCAACCCGGGCTTGGAGTCGACCACGGGATTGCCTCCGTCCACTAACCGATCGGCGGCTTAACCAACCGTCGGCTGCTTCTGGCCAGGCTGTTTCTCGCCGCGCAGCCCGGCCGCCGTCCTGAGGAACATCTCCGCTTCCGTCACGGCGCCCATCGCCACCGCCTCCCGCGCCGCCTGCTCCAGCAAAGGCAACGCCCGTTCAACGTCCCCGGCCGCAACTCGATGGCGTGCCATTTCACCCGTGTCTGTACGCGGTTCCGCTGTCTCCAGAAGGTCCGCCAGCGCGCCATGCAGGGCCCTACGGCGATCCCCCAGCAGGCGACCATAGGCCGCGTCCAGGAACAGGGCGTGGGTGAACCGCCAGCCCGGCTCGGCCGAAGCGGACGACGCCATGGCATCCTCGCCCGCGACATCGACGCGGGCCAGAATCCCAGCGTCTGACAGCCGCTCCAGGTAGTCGTCCTCGTCGCAGCTGCCACACAACTCCCGTAGCAACACTTCGGGGAAAGTGGTGCCGATCACCGACGCAGCCTCGAGAGCAACGCGCTGACCCTCGGGCAGGGCATCGATGCGGGCCCCCAACAACGCCCGCAAGCTGAGCGGCACGCTTCGCCGTCCAACCCCCCGATCGATACGTACCCCACCGTCGATCGTTTCCAGCCGGCCTGCGTCTCGCAGCGTTCGCACTACCTCGCCAACGAAGAGAGCATTGCCCGCCGTTCGCTGGTACAACCAATGGGCCGATTCCGAGTCCAGGCAAGCGCCGGCAATTGCCGTCCCCAGCTGCTCCGTAGCTGGTTCGTCAAGGCCGCCCAACTCAATAACCTGAACGTGCGGAAAGTTCACCCATTCGGGCATGATCGGCGGTCGCGTGCCCGTGAGAATGACGAGAGGCAGAATGCCCGATACACGAACCAACTCGGCCAGCATCAGCTGGCTCGAAGGGTCCATCCAATGGTAGTCGTCCATGACGATGCAGCGCGGCTGGCGGGCGGTTAGCCCGGTCACGAAACCACTGGCCACCAGCTTGACGCCGGTGACTATTTCGGCGGGATCCGACAAGCCAACGGTCAAGCCCTGATCCCAGCCCTCCTCCGCCAGCAACTGCATCTCCGAGTCCTTGGCGATGATCGCAGCTGCCCCGAACAAGAGCCGAGCCGTCTCATCGTCCATGTCCGAACCCAGAGCCTGCCGAGCCAGGACGCCGGCCCTGAGGCCTAGTTCCTCGGCCAGGACGTCTACCAGGGCGCTGGCGGTGTGGTACGGCGCGCCCATTCGGTGAGGCGGGTGGTCGATCCAAGTCCAGCCGAAACCGGCGGCACGGGCGTCCACCTCCATTTCCGCCAGGAGCCTGGACTTGCCGATGCCGGCCTCACCGCGGACCAGGACGGTTCCACCGCGCCCGGTGGCTCCCGCGCGCTTGATCACATCGGCCAGCAGCGCCTTCTCAGTCTCTCGGCCAACCAGTGGGGCCGTGTCGATGCCGGGTAGCCGCACAATCCGGCGCTCCCCACGCAACCGATTGACGCCCACCCGGCGGGTCTGACCGCGCAATTGACGCTCGCCGATCCGGACGCACCCGATGCGCGTCTCGGCACCGACAGCGGTCACGTCGTCGATGAGGATCTCGCCCGGTTCGGCAAGTTGCTGGAGCCGCGCGGCTGTTGTCAGCGGATCGCCGGTCAGGGACACGGCCCGCGTCCCGGCCATGTCACGATGGGCCGCCACGACCTCGCCGGTCGCGACACCGATGCGCAGCTGGAGCGGCCGACCGTCGCCGCTGGCGCTCCAAGACAGGGCGCTCTGCATCTCAAGGGCGCACATGCAGGCCCTAAGAGCGTCGTCGTAGTGGGCGATGGGAGTGCCGAAGATGACAAGCACCGCGTCGCCCGCAAATTTCTCCACGGTGCCGCCGAACTTCAATACCGCGCCGCTTAGCAAAGCTAGGGCCGCGTCCACACGGCTCCGAACCTCCTCTGGATCGAGCTCGTCCACGAGACGCGTGTAGCCGACCAGGTCGGCGAACAGGGCGCTGACAATTCGGCGATCACCGGCCTCGAGGCCATCGGTCGGCACACTCAAAAGGACGCCGCAGCGGTGGCAGTAGCGCGCGCCGGGAACTTTTGGCGTGGCGCAATTGGGACAGGACATCGGGGACCTCGAACGGGACCGTCTCGATGGTACGCCCCGAATGATCGCGTCGGGAACTATTTCGTTGACGAAAAGGGCGCGACGCGACGCGGCGCTACGAAATCGTAAGGACAGGCCTTTGACGGGCAGCCTCAACGCTGACCTTGCCCGCAACTGCGCGGGCAATATGCTCAAGGGCGATGGCTGCGGGGCCGCGTTCAGACTGGGCAACCGCCGGCACGCCCATGTCGGCCCCCTGTCGAACCGTCACGTCCAGCGGGATCCCGCCCAAAAAGTCGATGCCGGCCGCAGCGGCATAGCGCTCGCCCCCGCCTCGGCCGAACAGGTCGGTCACCTCGCCGCAATGCGGGCAAACGAAGCCGGACATGTTTTCGACCAGGCCGAGGATCGGAACGCTGACCCGCCTGAACATGGCTAGAGCCTTGGCCACATCAGAGAGGGAGACCTCCTGCGGTGTGGTCACGAGAACGGCACCGGTGATAGGCACAGCCTGAGCCAGTGTCAGCTGGGCGTCGGAGGTGCCGGGCGGCAGATCTACGACCAGGTAATCGAGGTCGCCCCATTCGACGTCCCGCAGGAACTGCTGGATAGCACCACCAACGAGCGGACCGCGCCACACCACCGGCTGGCCCTCCGGGATGAAGAAGCCGATGGAAATGACCTTGACTCCGTGGGCGTCGATGGGCGTGATCTTGCCCGACGGGCTGGCTATCGGTTGGCCTTGCGCCCCGATCATCATCGGGACGTTGGGTCCGGTGATATCCGCGTCGAGGAGGCCGACCGACGCCCCTGCCTGGGCAAGCGCGACCGCCAGGTTCACGCTGACGGTGCTTTTCCCCACGCCGCCCTTGCCCGATGCCACGGCCACGATGTTCTTGACTCCGGGGAGGAGTTGCGGACTCGCGGGCGTTGCGCGGCGGACGGTGGCGCCCCAGGCGACATCGATCTTCTCGACGCCGATAGGTCGCAGGGCCGTCTCCACCCGAGTTTGGATCTCGTCCTTGAGGGGACACGCAGGCGTTGTCAACTCGATCAGAAATGCCACGTTAGGGCCATCGATGACGAGGTCTTTGATCATGTTGCGGCTGACCAGGTCGCCCCCGAGCTCAGGCTCTTGGACAGTGCTCAAGGCTTTGAGGACGGCGGCTTCGGTCAGGGTCGTCATGCGGGCGGCTTCCTCGGGTTTCGTGTCTGTAGCGCGGACGGGGCGCGCTTCACCGCAGATATCCTACGGCCTTGATCCAGAATACGCCCGTTGCCGATCCTACTGCTCGATCGCCCCAACCGAGGACTGCCGCATTACGGTCTTCATCCGGGCGTACTTCTCCGCCAGACCACGGCATCCAGAAAGATCATTTTCCGGCAAGTGGCTTGCCAGTCCGAAGGGCAAGTGACCGACGCCTTGTCTCGAACGTGGACGCGAATCACGACAAGATCGCCGAGGTTGCCGAGGTCTGGCACCGCTGGGTGACTCAAAGACATGGAAATTCCCACGTCGTCCGTGCTACCCAGATAAGGGGCTTCACGGGAGCAAGCCCGGAGGAAGCGAGTGTCGATACCCGGGGGTGCTGTCTCAGGGGCGCAGTCGATAGACGTTGGAAATTCGGAAACAAAACCACCGATGAAGAATGGGGCGTCATCCGACGCATCGGCGACCTGCTTGAGGATGTCGTTTCCAAAATAGACGGGCTTGCCTTCGACCTGGGCTGGGAATAGCCCGCTTCCCGACGGACTGGCGGTCGCCCCTGTGGGCAATCCATTGCTAGGTGCATTGGTTGGCGCGCCGGTTGCGGCGCCGGCCGCTGAGCACTGGACGAGGAGACCACCGGCGATCAGCCCGATGACGAGCATGACTCCGGCTCGAGCGCTTCGTGGCTTTCCTCGGCCCGAGATCCGGAGCGTCGCAGTCGCCTCCCGACTGCTGACAGTTCGAGCCTCACCATCGGTGAGTTCCCTATCGCCCCCCATCGTCGACCTCCTGCAAACTAGGTTGCATGTGGTTCGCTGCATCGCGGGAGGATGTCCCGCTCGTCGTGGAATTTGGTCTGGTGAGGACCTCCAGCAGTTGCTGATGATAGCGGTCAGTTAGTGCGGATCTCCGCCTCCTCGATCTTCAGTTCTCGCTTGAGCGCCGCGGCCAGGATCGGCAGCTCACG
>JANYJG010000014.1 GCA_025358515.1 Chloroflexota bacterium | reverse complement strand
AATACGAGGTGCCCGGAATACCCGAGTTGATGCGGGCCGAAGGCGCGCGGTCCACCCCGTATGCGTACCTGAGCCGTGCAGTAGCCGGCATCCTGAACCGCTGTCTCATCGTCAATCTCCCAGGCAGCACGCGCGGGGCGCGTGAGTCGATGGCCGCGCTAGAACCGATACTGACCCATGCACTGGGAACGATCGCCGGCCCATTCGACCATGATCCGGCGCGGGGTAGCGCCCGTGCCACCGGTGTGGTGCCAGAAGCCCGTCCACCCCGCTAGCCGCGTTCTCGATCTCGTGCCAATACACAGATATATGGCGCTGCAGTGGATACACTTCCTAGGTATGAGCTCCAAACAACCCAGACAGGCGGCAAGTCTGCGGGTCGGCCAAGCCGCCGAAATGCTCGGTATCTCAATCGAGACCCTTCGTCGATGGGACACTGAAGGCCGCATTTCGATGGGGCGCTCCGCTGCTGGTCAGCGCCGGGTTGCAATCGCCGAGGTGTCACGACTGCTCGATCAGCGGCGACGCTCGACTCCGGATCGACCGATCGTCGCGCAGTCGGCCCGTAACCGATTCCCGGGCGTGGTCACCCGGGTCGAGGTCGACGGCGTCGCAGCGGTGGTCGAGGTTCTTGCGGGCCCGCATCGGTTGGTGAGCCTTGTCACCGCCGAGGCAGTCCACGAGCTTGGGCTCAAGCTCGGTGACGAGGTGGTGTGCATCGTGAAGTCGACGAGCGTGATGCTGGACATCCCATTGGCCAGGGAGACCCGCGCGTGAGAACCCGTTTCGCCGCGTTGGTCGCCGTTGGCGCCCTTTTCCTCGCGGCATGCTCGAGCGGCGCCGGCCAAACGCCGAGCGCGCCTCAGTTCAGCATCGCGCCCTCCCTCGGCGCTCCAGCGAGTGCCGCGCCGGCCAACCTCACCATCTACGGTGCGGCGTCCTTGACGTCGGTTCTGGCCAAGGTCAAGACGGCCTACGAAACGGCCAACCCTGGTACCACCCTCACGATCTCGACCGATTCTTCGACGGCGCTTGAGACGAAGATCGAACAGGGTGCACCGGCGGACGTCTTCCTGTCGGCCGACACGACGAACCCGCAGGAGCTGATCGACAAAGGCCTGGCGGCGGCCGGCCTCACGAAGTTCGCCGGCAATCTCCTCACCGTCATCGTCCTCGCCGGCAATCCGGCCGGAATCCAGACCCCGGCCGACCTTGCCAAGGCTGGGCTGAAGGTGATCGCCGCCGGCGACACGGTGCCCATAACGAAGTACGCCAACCAGCTCGTGGCGAACCTTGCCAGGCAGCCCGGCTACCCGGCTGACTTCGTGGCGAAGTACACCGCCAACATCGTGTCCAAGCAGGACAACGTCTCTGCCGTCGTAGCCCAGATCGCCCTCGGCGAAGGCGATGCCGGGATCGTGTACGTGACCGATGCAAATACCTCGACGCAGGTCACGACGATTCCCGTGCCGGCCGCGGCGAACGTGCCGGTCACCTATGCGGGCATGGTTGTGAAGGCATCTAGGAACCCGGACTCGGCACAGGCTTTCCTAACCTGGATCGCCGGACCGGACGGCCAGGCGATCCTTGGCTCGTTCGGCTTCCTGCCAGCTTCCTGAGCGAACCGACAGATGGATAGACCGAGCAGCCCGCTACCCTCACATGCGCGCCTGGATGCCCGAGCGCAACCGGCGGTTCGTGGTTGGGGTTCTCGGTCGCTCTTCGCCTTCGCCGGCCTATCGGTGTTATTCCTTGGCCTCCCGGTGGCCTTTCTGGTGACGCACGCGATCCTGGAAGGGTCGCTCGTCCGTGCGATAACTGCGCAGGTCGTCCTCTCTGCCTTGGCTCTGAGCCTCACGACGACCGCGGTCAGCCTGGTCGTGACGGTTGCCCTGGGTCTGCCCCTGGCCTACGTGTTGGCCCGGAAGCGATTTCGAGGTGCCGGATTGGTGGAGGCTCTGGTGGATCTGCCGCTCGTTCTGCCGCCGTCCGTGGCCGGCCTCGCGTTGCTGCTGACCATGGGCCGGCGTGGTCTCCTCGGCGGGCCTCTGGACGCCGTCGGGATCGAGATTCCATTCACCACTCTGGCCGTCATCCTGGCCCAGACGTTCGTCTCAGCCCCGTTCTTCGTCCGGGCTGCGCGAACCGGGATCGCCGGGGTTGAGCGAGATGTCGAAGATGCGGCGAGGGTCGATGGCGCTTCGGATATCGATGTCTTTCGTCATATCACCGTCCCTCTTGCCTGGAGCGCCCTCGCTGCCGGCCTCGTCATGAGCTGGGCGCGTGCGCTTGGAGAGTTCGGGGCCACGATCATGTTCGCAGGGAACGTCGAGGGCAGGACGCAGACGCTTCCCCTCGTGGTGTATGGCGAGTTTCAGGGCGGCGACATGGACGCTTCAATCGCCGCGGCAGCGATCCTCGTGCTGGCTGCATTCGGCGTCCTGGTCGGGGTCCGATTGCTCCATTGGGGACGTGCTCTGGACATCCGCAGCCTTCGATGACGGGATTATCCGGGCCGGTTTCAGTGCGGGTCGCCAATCCCGGCGCGGAGCCTTCCGGAGCGGGCAGGAGTGGAACCGTCTCGGGCTGCGGCTTCGGCCGCCTTCTCCGTCTCGAACTCGGCAATCGCCGACGCCGGCGTTCGGTCGCAGAATCCGTCGCCGAGCGACAAGACCCGGATGGAGTCGCCGACGCAGACGTCGCCGGCCGTGCGCACCACCGCGAAGAGGCCATCGCGGGGCATGACGCAGTCGCCGGCCTGGTAGTAGATCGCGCACTTGGTGTGGCAGACCTTGCCGATCTGGCTGATCTCCAGGACGGCGGCGTCCCCGATTTTGACCTTGCTGCCGACCGGCAGCGCGAGGAGGTCGATGCCGGTCGTGGTGATGTTCTCGGCGAAGTCACCCGGCCCAACCTTGAGGCCCTTCGCCACCATCTCCGCGATCGACTCCTGCCCGAGCAGAGACACCTGACGGTGCCAGTCGCCGGCGTGGGCGTCGCCTTCAAACCCTCGATCGAAGATAAGCGTGCCTCGCTCTCCGCGCGTCTTGCGTACGGTCTTGCGCACGCTCAGGTTGACCGAGACGATGACTCCCGGACCGGACAATTGCACGCTCACGAGTCTTCCTCGCGGACCCATCGCCCGGACTTGCCGCCCTCTTTGAGCAGCAGCCCGAGGCCGTCAACGGTCATGCCCCGGTCGACTGCCTTGCACATGTCGTATAGCGTGAGCGCGGCGACGGAAGCGGCTGTCAGCGCTTCCATCTCGACGCCGGTGGCACCATCGGTCTCGACGGCGGCCCGGATGCGCACGCCGTCGCCGAGGGGCTCGAAATCGATAGAGGCATGCGTCAACGCGATTGAGTGGCAAAGGGGGATGAGATCGCTTGTCTTCTTCGCCGCGGTGATGCCCGCCACGCGGGCCACGCCGAGCACGTCACCCTTGGGCGCCTGCCCCTCGTAGATCATCGCCAGCGTCTCGGCCCGCATGT
>JANYJG010000256.1 GCA_025358515.1 Chloroflexota bacterium | reverse complement strand
TCGATCGCCTTGCGAACGCCATCGAGCAAAGCCATGCTGTCGTCGGCCATCGTGGTGTCCCTTTCGTCGTCGGTTTCTCACTTCCAACGACGCGAGGATGACGCGGTGGCCGTTCTCGTTCACGGCCTACGCGTTGCTGTTACACCAAGTCTGGGGACACAACCGTTGTAACCCTAAGTGGCGGTCCGAAACAGGCTGATGGCCACCCATTTCGGGAGTCTCAGATGTCGCCGCCATGTGGACATGTCTCATGTTTCACGGCGCCGCGGACTGCGTCGGCCGACATGCCGTCGCCGGTGCCGCGCTGGCAGCTTCTTGCGGCCTGCCTCCTGACTGGGCCTCAACACGTAGGTCCGATCCGATCGTGATCGTGCCTCCGTCCATTTGATAGTCGGACACGGAGATGGATGTCAACGCGGTGCACTTGGCATCAAAGATCGTGAAGGTCTTGACGAAGAATGGCTCATTGCCACCGGCCCCGTACTGAGCGAGGGTCACGGATGATTGGGCTGGCCAGGAGATGGTCAAAGATTCCCCAGCTTCAAACCCTAGGACATTGGCAACGAGAGTCTGGTGTGAGTTGTTGACCACCACTATGTCGCGAGAAGGGTCACAGGTCGCCAGGACCAGACACGCCGCCAGAACCGCGAGGACGTTGCGGCAGCGTTTGCTTCGATGCTCCAGATGTGGAACAGGCCTTGTTTCACCCAGACCCACATCTGGCCCTCGATCACGCGACTGCCCGGGACCATCAACCCTCTGAAGCACCAGTCTCGGCATTAATCCCATTGCTGCCATGGCCAAACGTCGTCGTTAGGCGCGGTGCCGCTGTTGGAAGCCGTAACTTGACGATGGTAGCCCTCCTCGAACCTGGCCGAAGGGATATCTCCGCAGGCGGAATGGAGCCGGCTCTGCCGTCCCGGGCAGCGTTAAAGCCCCAGTAGAGCGGCCGAGCTTGGTCACGTCAGGTGTGCCCGACATCGCTAGGCGGTACTACCGGCGGGCGTCGCATGCCCTTTAGTGCTATCGAGGTCCCGGTCTGCGAGGCGATACTTCATAAGCGAACGCCCATCGATTACGTCGATGTGCGTAGCGTCCACGAAAAAAGGCACACCCGTCGTGAGGCGGGGGCGCAACGCCACGGGACTCCCAAGAATCAACGCGCCCCAAGGAGGTGCAGCTAGCCTAATCCCCGAACGCGGTTCCCTTTCATTTCGGTTGACAGGTTCCGTTAGGGGAGGACGGTGGCCTGGCTCACAGGCACTGCGGGATCCAAGAGAAAGGACGAAATTAGTGAGTACTACCTTGCGCGCGTTCAGCGCGGTAGCGCTTGTCTTGACCGTCATCGGAGGGATGTCTGCCCTCACGGCTCCGGTCGCGGCGGCCGAATCCCACCAGGTCAACCCGTTCCTGGGCGCCACTCAGTATGTGAACCCGCTCTGGAAGGCTGAGGTCGAAGCAGAAGCGGTTGCGCAGCAATCGGCGAACCCGTCGCTCGCCGCTCAGATGCGCGTAGTTGAGAACCAGCCGACCGGCGTTTGGATGGACAGCATGGGGGCCATCGCCGGCCCGTCCGGCGGCATGGGATTGGCCGCCCATCTTGACGCGGCGCTGACACAGAAGACGTCGGCTCCCGAGGTCGTAAATATCGTCATCTACGACCTGCCCGGTCGTGACTGCAACGCGCTCGCGTCCAACGGCGAGATCCCCGCAACGGCGGCCGGTCTCACGAAGTACCAAACCTCGTACATCGATCCGATCGTTGCCATCCTGAGCAACACGAAGTACTCGAGTCTGCGCATCTCCGCCGTCATCGAGCCAGACTCGCTTCCGAACATCGTCACGAACTCCGGCGTCGCAGCTTGCCAGACAGCAGGACCCTTCTATGAGCAGGGCATCGAATACGCCCTGAACAAGCTGCACGCGATCAACAACGTCTACACTTTCCTCGACTCGTCGCACGCGGGTTGGCTCGGCTGGCCGAACAACTCCAGCGGCGCCGCAACCGAGTTCGCCAAGGTCGCCAATGCGACGACGGCCAAGTTCGCCAGCATCGACGGCTTCATCACCGACACGGCGAACAGCACGCCGCTCGTCGAGCCGTTCATTACCGGGACCACCACCGTCAACGGCACGCAGGCCATCTCCGGCACCTTCTACCAGTACAACCCGGACTTGGACGAAGCCACGTTCACGGCCGACATGTACACGCACCTGGTCGCCGCCGGCTTCCCGTCCGGCATCGGCATGATCGTCGATACCTCTCGAAACGGCTGGGGCGGATCCGCCCGACCGACCGCTGCGAGCACCAGCACGGTCGTGGACAGCTGGGTCAACGCGACCAAGGTTGACCGCCGCCCGCATCGCGGCGCGTGGTGCAACGCGTCCGGCGCCGGCCTCGGGAACTTCCCGCAGGCGACTCCGTCCGGATACTCGGCCTCCCATCTGTTCGCCTTCATCTGGGTCAAGCCCCCGGGCGAGTCCGACGGCTCGAGCACCCTGATCGTTAATAACCAGGGCAAGGGCTTTGACCGAATGTGCGATCCGACCTACGCGCCCCCCGGCGCCGGTTGGAACGGCGCCCTGACCGGAGCGCTCGCCGGCGCGCCGCTCGCAGGCCAGTGGTTCTCTGCCCAGTTCGTTCAGCTGGTGACCAACGCCTTCCCGAAGGTCGGAGGCAACGGCGCCACCCCAACCCCAACGGCCCTCCCGACGCCGACCTCGTCCGCCTCGCGGACGCCGACGCCCAGCGCGACCGCCACGGTCCGACCGAGCGTCACTCCGGTCCCCTCGGCAACCGCCACGGTCCGACCGAGCGTCACTCCGGTTCCCTCGGCAACCGCCACCCCCAGGCCGAGCACGTCGGCAACTCCGGTCCCGAGCGGCACCGGCTCCGGCACCGCCAAGTGCGCGGCGACATATGCCATCAGCAGCAGCTGGGGCAATGGCTTCAACGCCAACGTAACTGTCAACAACACCGGGACCGTGGCCACCAAGACCTGGAAGGTGACCTGGACCTGGGGCGGTAACCAGGCCATCACGAACTCGTGGAACGCCGCGGTTACCTCGAGTGGAACCGCCGTGACAGCCACAAACGCAGCATTCAACGGCGTCATAGCCGGAGGTGGCAATACATCCTTCGGCTTCGGGGCTGCCTTCAGTGGCACAAACACCAACCCCACATTGGTCTGTTCGGCCACCTGATCCAACTCCGTTCCGTACGTGCGAAGGACCGGCTGCAAGGCCGGTCCTTCCATTTCGACCGATCGGCTGGGGCGCGCCGCCCAGGCGCTATTCCTACTCGTAATCAATGGCCGGGCAGGCAATGTAGTTCCAGCCCTGGATCGTCAGGTCTGCGGCGGCACCCGATGCCGCCCCAGCGACACTCGGGCTGCCTGTGGCCAGGAATACCGCGGCATATGTGCCACCGGCCACCGCACCCGCGGCGATGCTCTGAATGTTGACGCCACGACCGGCGGCCAGATCACCTGCTGCGGCACCCACCGCTCCGCCGATCGCTCCGGCGGCGACGATCAGTACGTCCGCGCCGGTGGCGGCCAAGACGCCGGTTGCTAGCCCGACCGCTAATCCGGCGCCGACGGAAGCCACCGTACTTATCAGCGCGCCTGGGTCTATCGAGATGCTGATACAGAAGCCGAATGGGCCGCAGCTCTGTTTGGCCTTGGCTGCCGCCGCCGCCTTGGCTTGCGACTCGGCTTTGGCTTTGGCTTCGGTCTCTCGTTGGGCTTTGGCTGCCGCGTCAGCCTTGGCACGGGCGGCGATCTCGATCCGGTTGGCCCGGACCGCCTGCCCCCAGGCCGCGTCATCTTCGCGCGTATTGGTCATCGAGCCTGTTCGGGCGCAGTGTTCGGCCTCGGAAGAGTTGGACGGATGGCACTTGGTGGTGTTGATCACGGGCTTGTTGAGAGCCACGAGCTGGGCCATGCTGTTGCCGCAGGCGTAGTAGTTGGAGCTATCGACTGCGCAGCGGCCGTCGGGGTCTGAGCCTGTGAACGGGTTGCCCGAGGCGTACGCATAACGAGACATCGTGCCCGGCGCTGCGGCCCCGAACCGCCTTTGGGTCGCTGACATCACCTACGTCTGGACGACCGCGGGCTGCTGCTACACGGCGTTCATCGTTGACGTCTTCGGTCAAGTCCCAGGACGTGTGTAACAGCGTCACCTCGCGTCTGATCGATCAGCTCGCCATCAACAACCCCGGCTCGGCCTCCTTTCCGTCGACGACGGCATCGATCAGGACCATCGACTCCGGCCTGAAGTAGCGCCGGCCGTCCTGCCACTCGTCGTCCTGCTCGGCCAGGATCATGCCGACGAGGCGGATGACGCTGGCTCGGTTGGGAAAGATGCCCACGACCGCCGTTCGGCGCTTGATCTCCTTGTTGAGACGCTCGAGCGGGTTG
>JANYJG010000255.1 GCA_025358515.1 Chloroflexota bacterium | reverse complement strand
ACCCACATCATCGTCTGCGCGTGGCCAGGCCGAAGTGTGATGCCCGGCTGGCTGCAGCGGCTACAGCCAGAAGTCACCTCTGAGCCCGAGGCCTGGCGGCATCTCAATGACGTCACGTCACCGCGAACGTCTTGGTCTGGCTGGCCGAGTGACCGCCCAGCGTGCAACTCACCGAGGCGGTGGACATCCCAGCCCGGGTGTTCGAGCCAACCTTCCACGTCCACGAAGCAGCTCCCGAGGAGTCGGCCACGGGTTGCGTCTGCAGGCCCTTCGCGCTCGAAACGGTGCCAGAGGCGTATTGGACGCTGGCGCGACACGTGGCTCCTGGTGAAGTGATGGCCCTGATCGTCGCATTGGCACCGTGAACGATCGAAGGAGGCAGGCTCGTAATGCGGACGACCAGCGTCCCCGGCCGCGGGGCCACAACCGGTGTAGCGGGAGTTGGGGTGACGTCCGCAGTTGGGGCTTGAGTCGGAGACGAAACAAGCAGCGCGATGCCGTAGTAGGCGTGTACCCAGTGAACCCCGATCTCGCCCTGTGCAGCGGCGAGGGTGATCGTGCCCGCGCAGACGGCCGACTTGAGCCTGGTCTCGAATCCGTCCTTCGTGCGTGCCCCGGTCGATCGGCCATCGGCGAGCGTGGCGGTGTACGGCTCGGGCCACAGATTGCGCGGGTCAGCCGGCGCGCCGCCGAGTTGGAGCGAGATGAGGTGGTCCTCCTCGTAGGAGGAGGTTCTGGTGTCGCCGTAGCCGTATTTGGCGATCTGGTTGATCTTGAGCGCGGTGGTAAACGAGCTACTGGGTCGAATCGTCGCGGTCCAGCCCGAAATGCAAATAGTCGAGTGGATCGTGGCCTGGGTAACGGCGGGGTTTAGCGCGCCCGGGGTCAAAGCGGCATCGGGTTCGCCCGGTAGCCGCGCGGTGGACACGGCGCCGCCGGTTGGCGGCAGGGCGCCCATCGCGGCGGGCGCAATGGAGGCACCGGCGCTACTGCCCGTCTCGTCGTCGACGTCAGCCGCCGACGGAACCGGGGGCTCGGAGTCGGCGATGGCCGGAGATGTCGCGCTCGCTATTGGACTCGCCGATGGACTCGCCGATGGACTGCCAGTTGGAGCGGCGGCCACAAGCGGCGTCGAGCCGGACGCGCAGCCCGCGACGAGTAGAACAAAGACGAGGGCGACCGACGCCCGGACACGCACCCGGATACTGCCCATTCGGATCCTAGTCCCCCATGCGACCAACCGGGCCGCCATATGCTGCCGGGTTCAGGGTGTCAGGGAGCGAGACCCGTCGCTATGGCACGACAGTCCTAGTGTGCTGAGCCGGCGGCCAAGTGACATGCGACTGCAACGCGGCACGAGATCCACACCGTCCAGCGTTGATGCAACGGCGCTTACGGTATGGCCGGGCGCCTGGGCCCAAAAGGCGAGTTGGCCACTGAGGATAATGTGGACGCAAATTTGGTCCAGTGGACGCGTCGTGGTGTCGGCTTAGGCATCGGGATCGTCATCGTGGCGGCCCTAGTGGCCGGCGCGAGCGCAAGCGTCAAGATCATCGCGATGGTACTGATCGCCATCCTGTTCGCATCGGCCCTTGGCCCGATCGTCGACACGGTCCGGGCCCGGGCACCATTCGGCAGGACCGCAGCCACCGGATTGCTCTTTCTGGCGGTCGGTGCGATTTTCGTGGGTCTTTCCGGGGTCCTGGTTGTCACTGCCGCATCCCAGCTCAACGAGATCGGCGCTCGGGTCCCGGCCGCGATCGCCTCCGCCCGCATCAGCGCCGCCACGCTGCAGCCCCCACCGGTGGCGGCAGCGCTGCGCTCCATCCTTGACGAACTCGACCGCTTGGTCCGGCAGGCCCCGCAGCTGACCTCCGACCAGGTCCTGCTGGCCGGCTTTACTATTCTGGACACATTCGGGACACTGGCGACGGTCGCGACCATGGTCTTCTTCTGGCTCCACGAGCGGGCCCGCCTGCAGCGATTTGTCCTGGCGTTTCTTCCCCTGGAGCGCAGGGGAGGCGTGCGGCTAGCGTGGAACGATATTGAGGACCGGCTGGGGCACTGGGTGCGGGCGCAGCTGGCGCTGATGCTGGCGATGGGCTTCGCGACCGGGCTGGCCTACACGCTGTTGGGCCTCCCGGGGTCGGTCGCGCTCGGCCTCGCCGCGGGCTTGTTCGAAGCCGTGCCAATGGTCGGCCCAATCCTGGGCGTCATTCCGGCGATCCTTGTCGCAGCCACCGTTCGGCCAGATCTCATTCTCGTCGTGGCCGGGATCTACCTGGTGGTCCAACTCGCCGAGTCGAACATCGTCGTGCCGATGGTCATGCGCAACAGCGTGGGACTGTCCCCGTTCGTAGTTATCGTGAGCGTCCTGGTCGGGGCAACGCTCGGCGGGATGTTCGGAGCCTTCATCGCCGTGCCTGTGGCCGCTTCCGCCGAGATCATCCTGGAGCGTTTCGAGGCCCGGGCAGTTCCGGTTGGACTCGATCCTGGCGGAGCTCGCTCGACGGCGCCTACCGAGGACGAGATACCCAGCGAGCTGGAGGGTTCGGCGGCCGAGCCTGCGAACTGATGCGCCTTACTCGCTTCTCGCCTCGTCAAGCAACTGACCATCCGGCCCTTGAAGCTGCAGCACTAACGGAACCATCCCCAGGGCGTGGGTGGAGCAGCTGAGGCATGGGTCGTAGGCACGCACCAGCGCGGAGACGCGGTTGAGGGCGCCTTCCTGGATCTTGTTGCCGTCCACGAACCGCTTGGCCACCTGCAGGACGCCGCGACCGATGGCGAGGTTGTTGTGGCCGGTGGCGACGATTAGGTTGGCCCAGGTCATGGCGCCGTTGTCGTCCACCTTGTAGTGGTGGATGAGCGTGCCGCGCGGGGCCTCGATGATGCCGGTGCCCTCGAGGTTGTTCACGTCGGCGTGGGCGCGGATCTTGGTCCCGAGGATGGCCGGGTCGTCGAGCAGTTCCTGCATGCGCTCGAGAGCGTAGACCGCCTCGATGAGTCGCGCGTAGTGGTAGTGGAAGCCGCTCTGGACGATGCGGCCGAGACGCTGGCGGTACTCCGTGAGCTCCGTGTCGGCCTCCGGCGTGCCGCAGCGGTCGGCGACGTTGAGGCGCGCCAGCGGGCCGACGCGATAGATGCCGTCGGGGTAGCCGACAGGCTTGTAGTACGGCGCCTTCAGGTACGAGTCCGGGAGCGTCGCTTCGCCGATGTAGGTGGCGTAGTCGTCGGGCTTCACCTGGTCGGCGACGATGCCGCCGTCGGGGCCGATGAAGCGCAGGTTTCCGTCGTAGAGCCGCAGCGAGCCGTCCGGCCCGACGAGGCCGCAGTACATCGTGGGGAAGTTCGAGAAAGACTCGATCTCGTCCGGGAAGCCATCGAGCGTCTTCTTCCAAAGCTCGAGCGTGCGCTTCACGATCGCCATGGCACCGGGCAACTCGGCGAGAGTCGTCTCTCGCGCGTTCGGGTCGAGCGGGGCGTTGACGCCGCCGGGCACGATCCACGAGGGGTGGATGCGCTCCTTGGCGAGCCTCTCGATCACCTGCTGGCCAAACTTGCGGAGCGCAATCCCGTCGCGCAGCGCGTCGGGGTGTTCCTCGAGCAGCCCCGCGATGTTGCGCTTGGCGGGATCCGAGTCCATGCCGAGCAGCAGATCGGGCGCCGAGAGATGGAAGAAGGACAGGGCGTGCGATTGCACGAACTGGGAGCAATGGATCAGTTCGCGCAGCTTCCCCGCGGTGTCCGGGATCCGCACAGCCATGATCGCATCGCACGCTTTTGACGAGGCCAGAAGGTGGCTCACCGGGCAGATGCCGCAGATGCGCGCCGTGATCGACGGCATCTCGTAATACGGCCGTCCCTCGATGAACTTCTCGAACCCGCGGATCTGGGTCACGTGGAACTGGGTGTCCGTCACCTGCCCCGCGTCGTCGAGCTTGATCGTGATCCGGGCATGACCCTCGATCCGCGACACGTGGTCGATCATGAGTTTCTTCATGGCTGTCTCACCTACCCAAACCGCAGCTTGGAGCCGAGGTCCGGCTCGCGGCCTTCGAGCAGTTCACCCAGCACAAACAGGATCGCGTCCGGCTTCGGAGGGCAGCCGGGAACGTGGACATCGACCTTGATGGCCCAGTGCAGCGGCTCGGCCTGCTTGAGCAGCGCGGGCACGCCATCCGTCGGGACGCTCGGTCGCTCGGCCCCCGGTCGCTCGGTCGAGCCTTCGACGTAGACGCGCTCAAGCAGCTTGCGGACGGGAATGCCGTTGCGCAGCGACGGCACGTTGCCCGTCACCGCGCAGTCGCCGAGCGCCACCACGACCTTGCTGCGGGCTCGCGCGGTCTGCGCGAGCTTGAGGTCGTCCTGGCTGCTGACCGCGCCTTCGATCACGGCCACATCCACGCCCTCGGGCCACTCCTGCGCGTCCACCAACGGGCCGAACACAATATCGGCCTTGTTGAGCACCGCGACGATCCCCTCGTCTATGTCGAGCAGCGACATATGACAGCCCGAGCAGCCATCGAGCCAGCAGGTACCGATCTTTAGCTTGCCCATCACACGCCTTCTCGCATCGTGGTCAGGCGGCTTACGACGGTCCGCTGCTTGGTCATCTCCTCGACCCCCCAGCCCTTCTCGGCCATTGCGCCGGTAGGGCAGGCCTGCACGCACTTGCCGCAGCTGGTGCAGCTCGTGGCTTCGCCCCACGGCCGCTGCAACTCGGACACGAGCCGCGTATTGATGCCGCGGCCGGCCATTTCCCACACGTGCGCGCCCTCGATCTCGGCGCAGGTGCGGACGCAGCGCGAGCACAGCACGCAGCGGTTATGGTCGAGCACGTAGCGTGGATGCGTGGTGTCGACGGCGAGTCGCGGATAGTTATACGGGTAGCGAACGAACGTCACTCCGTGGTCCTGGGCCAGGGACTGCAGCTCGCAGTGACCCGAGGAGACGCACACGGCACAGACGTGGTTGCGCTCGGCCAACAGCAGCTCGAGAGCAATTTTCCGATAGGACTGGAGTTGGGGTGAGCTGGTGTTGACCGCCAGGCCCTCTTGTACCGGGGTGGTGCAGGCGGGCAGCAGGCGCGCGACGCCGGAGACTTCGACCATGCACAATCGACACGCTCCGACCGCGCTGAGGCCCTCCATGTAGCAGAGGGCCGGGATGTACTTGTCATTGGCTCGCGCGACCTCGAGGATCGTCTGGCCGGCGGTCGCCGCGATCACCTCGCCATCGATGCGGACCTTCACCTTCTCGGTCAAGGCGATCTCCTATCTCTCGCCGCTGCGGACGTCGCAGCGCAAGCATCGGTGCGTCTCTTCGAGCGCGGCCACCGCGGTGAGACCGAGCGATACCTCCGCGTAGGTCTCCACCCGCTTGGGGGCGGGCATCTCACCGGGGACGTGACGGGCGAACTCGCTGGGCGTCTCGGGTGGCTTCATCTCATAGTTGAAGGCGGGGAGAAGGTTGGGGAAGTGCTCCAGCTCCATCAATCGCTTGTGAATGTTGCGGGCGGCCTTCTTGCCGATGCCCATGGCGTTGGAAACGTTTGAGGCTCCGGTGATGAGGTCGCCTCCAGCGTAGAAGCGGTCACGGCTCGTCTCGAGCGAGTTGCGCTCAACTTCTAGCGTGCCGGCTTCCTTGACCGTGAGACCGGAGGCCTTGCAGAAGTCCGGGTCCACCTTTTCGCCAACCGCGAGAACGACGCTATCGCATTTCATGCGGATCACTTCGTCCGTTGGCACCGGGCGGCGACGGCCGGAAGTATCGAATTCGCCGAGCTTGGTCCGAACGGCCTCGATCGCGCAGACCCGGCCGTCCTTGTCGCCAACGATGCGGTGGGGTGCGGCGAGATAGGCGAATTTCACGCCTTCGCGCTCGGCCGCCTCGATCTCCTCCGGAATGGCCGGCATGTCTTTGCGCTCACGGCGGTAGACGATGGTCACGTCCGCGCCGAGCCGGCGGGCAGTGCGCGCCGAGTCGACGGCGGCGTTGCCTCCGCCGATCACCACGACGTTCTTCCCAGTCGGCACCTTCTCGCCGCGCGAAACGGCTTCCAGGAACGGCAACGCCGGGATCACGCCGGCCAGCTCCGTGCCGGGGATGTAGACCCAGGCCTCTTTCCAGGTGCCGATCGCGAGAAAGACTGCTTCGTACTGGTGCGCGATATCGTTGAGGATCAGGTCCTCGCCGACGTTCACGTTGAACTGGAACTTGACGCCGACGCGCTCGATCAGCTCGATTTCCTTGTCCAGCACCGCCTTTGGCAGACGGTACTCAGGCAGCGCATAGCGCAGCATGCCGCCGGCGGCGGGGCGCGAGTCGTAGACGGTTACGTCGTGGCCGAGGAGGGCCAGGTAGTAGGCACAGGTGAGGCCGGTTGGGCCGGCGCCGACGATCGCGACTCGATGCCCGGATGGCTCGAACTTGCATTCGAGCACGCGGCCGACCATGGTCTCGAACTTGTCGGAAAGGAAGACTTCGTCGGCGATTCGGCGGTGTACGTCGCGCATGTTCACGGGCTCGTCTATGGCGGCGCGGCGGCAACGGTTGTCGCAGGGGTGCTGGCAGACGCGTCCCGTGGAGGCGGGCAGAGGGTTGTCCAGGATGACCGATAGGAACGCGTCCTCTACCCGCTCTTCCTTGTAGAGCTGCAGGAAGCGCGGGATGTTCATGTGCAGCGGGCAGGAGTTCTCGCAGGGCGAGAGAGCCAGGTCCTCGCATACGCCGGCGCGGCAGCGCTTCGCGACGATGTGGTCTTCGAACTCGTGCCGGAAGTGGCGCAGGCTCGTGAGGACGGGATTTGGGGCGCTCGTGCCGAGGGCACACAGGGAAGTGTCGCGGACCATGCGGCACAACTCGTCGAGGGTCTCGAGATCCGCGTGCGTGGCCGTGCCGAGCGTGCAGTCATTCAGAATTCGCAGGGCTTTGTCCAGGCCCACGCGGCACGGCACGCACTTGCCGCAACTCTCCGAGTGGGTGAACTCGATGAAGTAGCGGGCGACGTCCACCATGCAGTTGTCTTCATCCATGACAACCATGCCGCCCGAGCCCATGATCGAGCCGAGCTGCGCGAGCGTCTCGTAGTCGACCGGCGTATCAAACATCTCCGCCGGGATGCAACCGCCCGACGGACCACCGGTCTGCACGGCCTTGATGTCACGGCCGCCGGAACCGCCGCCGCCGATGTCGTAGATGAACCTGGCCAGCGGCGTGCCCAGCGGCATCTCCACCAGACCGGAGTTGCGAACCTTGCCGACCAGCGAGAAGACCTTGGTGCCGGCGCTCTTGGCGCTGCCGGTCTCGGTGAACCAGGCCGGTCCCTTGGAGACGATGGGCGCGATGTTGTACCAGGTCTCGACGTTGTTGATGTTGGTCGGCTTGCCGTATAAACCCTTCTGCGCCGGGAAAGGCGGACGCGGACGCGGTCGGCCCGACTGATTCTCCAGAGACGCGATCAGCGCCGTTTCCTCACCGCAGACGAAGGCGCCTGCGCCCTCGACCATCTGAATATCGAAATCGAAACCGCGCCCGAGGACGTTGTCGCCCAGGACTCCATACGTCCGAGCCTGTGCGATGGCTCGCTCGAGGCGCAGGATCGCCAGGGGATATTCCGCTCGTACGTAGATGATCCCCTTGGGCGCGCCGGTGACGTAGCCCGCGATCAGCATGCCTTCGAGGAGGGCGTGCGGGTCGGACTCGATCTCGTTGCGGTTCATGTAAGCACCCGGGTCGCCCTCGTCCGCGTTGCAGATGAGGTACTTCTCCGGCCCAGGCGCCTTCGCCAGGAACTCCCACTTGCTCCCGGTCAGGAACCCGGCCCCGCCTCGTCCGCGGAGCTTGGCGGCTTTGACCTGCTCGATGACGGCGGCGGGGTTCTGATCGATCAGGACCTTGTAGAGGCCCTGATATCCGCCGATCGCGATGTACTCCTCGATGTCGTCCGGATTGATCAGCCCGCAGTTGCGCAGGACGATCTTGACCTGCCCACTGAAGAACGGGATCTCATTCCAGTTCGGCACTTCCGGGTAGCCGGAGCCGTACTTCACGCGGCCGGTTAGGTGGTCCCACTCCTCGATCTTGCACAGGATCGTTTCCGCCGGCGGCAGACGATCGTGGCCGAGGCCGTTGAGGATCTCGTCGACGTGGTTCGGCTGCACGCGATGCAGCATCAGCAGCGGGCGACCGGGCACCCACACGGTGACGAGCGGCTCCTCGGCGCAGAACCCGAAGCAGCCGACGGGTGCCAGCTGGACGGCCAAGCCGCGGGCGTCTATCTCCGACGAGAAGGCGTGGAAAACGGCCTCGGAACCGTTGCCGGAACCGCACGTGCCCATGCCGACGGTGATGCGCGGTTTGCCGGGCAGGAGCTTGGCGAGACCGGCTTCGCGCACGGCGGAGAACGCTGCAAAGTCCTGGATTTTCATCGAGCTCGTTCCTTGCGCAGCGCTTCGATCTCGCGGATTAGCACCTGCTCCTTGACGTGCCCGCGGATCGCGTGGTCAACCTCGACCACCGGGGCGAGCGCGCACTGGCCGAAGCAGGCAACGGTGCGAATCGTGAATTGCCGGTCCGGCGTGGTCAGCGTGAGCTTGTCGGCGCCGTCGTTTGCCTGCTGCAGGCCGAGCTGGAGCTTCACGCGCTCGAGCAGAGCCCTCGAGCCGCGGGTGTGGCAGGCGGTGCCGCGGCAGATGGCAATGGTGTGCGCGCCCTGCGGATCGAGGTTGAACAGGGCGTAGAACGTCGCGACGCCGTAGACCTGCGACTGTGGGATGCCCGTCCGCACAGCCACGTACTCGAGCATCTCCATCGGCAGGTACTTGTGGGGGTTGTGGTCCTGCACCTTCTCGAGAATGCCGAGCAGTGCGCCGGGGCGGCCGGCCTGATCGGCGATGATCCGGTCGATCAGGTCCTGGTCCTTCGGGTGCGGCAGCGCCGTCACCACTCCGATGGTCATCGAATCCTCCAGACGGAGGCCTTGCGCCTGCGGCCCGTGCAGTGGCGTGAGCCGCATGACGTATGGCGAAGGGGGCGAGCGTAGGGTTCGGTGAGTCTGCGCAATAGGGCCATCCGGACGAGAATGGACCGGTCGGCGATGCCCGCGGGGGAGCCGCCCGGCAGGTGCGCGCACCTTCAGCGAGGCGTCCGGGTTCGATGATGTCGACGATTCAGCCGCCGCTCGAAAGTGCGGGATCCGTCAGCGACCGGTCCACGCCGGCCCACTGGGACCACCATGACGGTGTACGGATCAGTGGACCGGCCGGTTTCGAATGGCGATTCGTCGCGCCAGCCGGTAGCCGCGCCAGCCCTTACACCTTGGCTTTGGCATGGTCGGTGACTCCACCGGCCGGCAAGATTTCAGGCATGTCCAGGCGAGCCACGCCAATCCGGTCGTCGGCCATCCCGTAGTAGACGTCGTAGCGGTCCGGCGACCCAAGATCATCGCGTCGGTCGATGCCGGTGGGGAACACGACGTTGGCGATGGTCCCGCGGCGTTCTTGCGGCAGCGCCGCCGTCAATACCGGCTCGGCCGACCGATATCGAATCACGTGTGGATGCTCCGCCGAGAGCACCATCACCCCGGCCGAGTAGCACAGCCGCCAACCGGCCTCGCCCTGCTCGCTTCCTTCGCTCACCCCGTGGTAGACGATGAGCCAGCCGTGCCGCGTTAGGACCGGTGGAGTACCGCCGCCGATCTTGAGCCGCTCCCAAGGCGAGACCGGAGTCGCCAGTCGGTGATGAGAGGTAAACCGGCCGAAGTGACTTGGATCGCGGTTCTCCAGGGCCATCTCGCAGTAGGAGATCCAAATGCTTTCCCGATCGAGGTCCACATCTCGGGCGGCGGGGTGGAGGACGGTTTCTTCGGGCCGTGTTCCAGGAAAGAGCGGCCGGTGGAGGATCGCAAGCTCGGGTCGTCCGGATGGATTGGGAATAGCAACTGGGAAGAGGCTGGCATCTTTGTCGTCCACTTGGCCAAGTTGGAGGCCGTGATATGGAGAGAAGGTCGCAACTCCCAATCGCTTCCAGTGAAAGAGGTCCGCCGATGAGGCCAGGGCGATCCGTGGGCCGTTGGGCGAAAATGCCGTGTAGGTCATGAGGTAGGGCCCGAGCGGCTCGATGAACGTAATCCGAGGATCCTCGCAGCCTCCGCCTCCATCGGGCCTCAGCTCATATTCCGCTTCCGGTTCGAGCGCGATGCCGAGCCGCTCGACTCCCGTCGGATCGCCGTCTTCGTTGAAACGCACTCGGGCGATGCCGATGCGCGAGTAGTTGCCCTTGGCGACAAGCCGTGGGAACAGGTAAAGCTCAGAATCAGGACCTCGAACGGCAGCTGGGTTGAGGACGCCCTCTACTTCGTAGGGATTACCCGGTTCCGGCTCCATGACGATCCCCAGGCGCCGTAACTCAAATCCGCTCGCGGAGTCCTTGGTCAATTCACGCTCCATTGCGTCCGTCCGGTGTCGCGCCGATCCGGCGGCCGGCGTGTCGCCGTCCCGACTAGACGCAGGCGCCGGCCGTATTCGACCACTCGAGCTGAACAGTGAATCCCGCGACCTTCGTACAGGGAGACGATGCGGACAGAGTCCGATACCGCCGGCAATGCGAGTCCCTTGGTCATGGCAACGATGCCCTCCGCTACGGTGCCGCTGAGTGGTCGGTCGTCGATCAAGAGTAGATGCCGGCCGTTTAGCTTCGCGTCTTGGTGTCTGCCGGATGCTTATAGCGCAACACGTGACCTGGACTGCGTCGTGTGTTGTTGACGATTGTCTATGAAAGCCTCAACTTACTTTCATTGAAACATCGAACAATAGGAGTCGGATTTCAGTGCCAAAGTACAAGCATCTCGCGGTTAAGACGGTTGCTCTCGCCGACATCGCTCCGCAGAAGGCCAAGTCAAAGATTGAGACACCCCGCCAGCGTGCTACCCGTGAGCGTGATGAGGAGATCGTGGCGACGTTCAACGAGGCCGCGGCACTGCCCTCTTCCGAAGCTGTAGCCATCGAGTTGCGCGGCGATCAGAAGCTGCCGACGATGCGAGCAGCCATCAACCGCTTGCTGGTCGCCGAAGGCCGAGACCTCAGCTACGGCGTCCGCGGAACGACCATCTACATCAGCAAGGGCAACATTCCGGGCGGTCGCGGCCGTAAGAGAACGTCGCAACCGCGTTCCCGCACCATCGAGGCTCTGCCGTCCGCCCCAAAGGATTGATTACGCCGACGGATCCCCGAGCCGGCCGCTGAACGGCCAGGCTGAACTGAAAAAAGCCAGGGGCTAGTCGTCTGGCCCGTGGCGTTTTACGAGTCGTCTTCGATTCAGTGTGAGAGCCAGCTGTCGGCTCCCAGGCTGCCCAGATGTCGGGGCCGTCTCCGCCACCTGGAGCCTCTCCCGCGGCGCCCGCTCGGCACCACATTTCGATCAGCGGTCGAAGAGTCGGGAGGGCATCATCGAGCAGTCGGAGTCCCAACTCGGTCCGTGGGACCGCGTCCGCAAGGGGAAGCGGGATTATCTAGGGCCAGTACAGGGCCGACGGAAGCCCAGGAAAGAGCACCGGCCCATCTTTCAGGCTGACTGCCAGGACCGGGTCGGTCCCGGCTGCGCCTCTGAATTGGCCCCCAACCGAAAAGACCGCCGTGGCCGGGTCGTAGATCTGACAAGTCGCGACCTCGCCGCCGGCGATCAGGACGCGACCGTCCTTCAGCAAGGAAGCGCTGTGCTCCGATCGAGGCTCCGACATCGACCCTGTGGCCGTGAATCTGCCGGTGACGGAGTCGTAGATCTCTGCCGAAGCCCACGTGCTCGTGGGGCTTTGGTAACTGTAGCCCCCGACGACGAGTACCCGGCCATCGACCAAAAGGGTGGCCGTGAAATTGGTGCGTTCGTCGTGCATGGAACCCGTGGCTGTGAACCTGCCCGACTTTGGGTCGTAGATTTCTGCCGTCTTGAGAGAGTGTTCGGTTCGGATGATGCCTTGGTCCCCTCCGACCACGAGCACCCGGCCATCGTGAAGCAGAACGGCCTGGGCGTCCTCGCGCGGCGTCTTCATCGATCCTGTCGCAGTGAACCGCCTGGTGGTCGGGTCGTAGATCTCCGCCGAAGCGACATAGTCACCACTGACGCCACCTGCTAGAAGTACACGTCCGTCCTTCAACCGCGTGGCCGTGTGTTGACCGCGGTCCACCTTCATCGCCCCGGTAGGACTGAAAGTGCCGCTCGACGGATCGTAGATCTCGGCCGAAACCGAGCCAGTCGCGCCACCCGCGATCAGCACTTTGCCGTCATGAAGCAAGGTGGCCGAGGGCGTCCCCCCTCGCGTCCCTGACATCGAGCCGGTGGCACGGAAAGTCCCGGTGGTCGGGTCAAACAATTCGACAGATGCCAGATCGTTGGTGCCGTCCGAGCCTCCGGCCACCAGGACCAGACCGCTCGGCAGCAGGGTCGCCGGAGTGTAGTCGCGTACGGTGCTCATGGACCCGATTAGGGTGAATGTTCCGTGCGCGGGTGGCGCCGATGGAGTCGGTGTCAATGAGATCGCGGCAGAAGCCACCGGACTTGCACTGGCGCTTGCCAACACTGTCGCTTGACTGGTTGGCGCGCCGGTTTGAGCAGACGAGGAACTGACTCCAGACCCTCCGGCGCAGGCGGCAGTCACTATCGAAAGCGCCAGAAGCCCACACAGAACGGACCGGCTGGCTCGGCGCGTATCTTTGTTGCTAGTCCCCGTCGAGGCCTCAATCCGGCATTTCACGGACCGTGGAGCCATGTCAACGTGGCCCTTCAAGTCGATGTAACGGTCAAGTCCCAGGACGTGTGTAACAACGTCACCTCGCGTCTGATCGATCAGCTCGCCATCAGTAGGGCCGGCTCCACCTCCTTGTGGTCGACGATCGCGTCGATGAGGTCCATCGTCTCGGGCCTGAAATAGCGCCGGCCGTCCTGCCACTCGTCGTCCTGCTCGGCCAGGATCATGCCGACGAGGCGGATGACGCTGGCTCGGTTGGGAAAGATGCCCACGACCGCCGTTCGGCGCTTGATCTCCTTGTTGAGACGCTCGAGCGGGTTG
>JANYJG010000243.1 GCA_025358515.1 Chloroflexota bacterium | reverse complement strand
GAACCCGGCCCCGAAGATGTCCGTGATCTGGGCCGCCTGTTCGCCCCGGTCAGCCCCGAAGAGCTCCTCTCGATGCGCCGCTTCGATGTCGTCGTTCGGACGCGCGGTTCCGATGGCACCCCGCTTGTTCGCGGCGGGCGGGTGTCGATGCCCGGACCAGCCGATCCCGAGCGCCTGGCCGCCAACGTCGCCGCGAGCGACGAGCGCGACGCCCCTCGATCGCTGAAGGAGGTCGAGCAAGAGGTCTTCAGGCGCTCAGGGGGCAACGAGCTACCCGAGGAGAAGCCGGTAGCCAACACGTCCGAGACTTCGGCCGGCGGTTCCGACGGGTCTGCTGCACAGGGCGGGGCTCGACATGTGGGAGACACCCCGTAAGTGAGCCGAGTTTTCGTCTGGACCCCCGCCAAGACCCCCGCCAAGACCCCCGGCAACCCGCCGGCGAGAATGCCCGATTCGTGCACGAATCGGGCCCTGAGCCGAGGGGAAGACCCTTTATGAGCGGAGCCTTCCGAGCGATCGATCCGGCGTCCACTCAAGAGCGAGATCCCGACCGGCTTTACATGCTCGATCGGGCCTGCCTGCGGCTCCTCCTCCGATGCGGTGCAGCCACATCAGTCCAGCTCTCCGCGCTCGTCTACGGCAACGTCCGCCTTGCTCAGTACCACCTGCTCAGGCTCCACCGCGCGGGACTGCTTGAACGCACGGCAATCGTGGAGACGCCCGGACGAGCCGAATACGCCTACCGTGTTGGTCCATCCGGCCACCAGCGCCTCGGGACCAGACGAACCCCAGCGCCCGCCACATACGTACGCCACATGCTCGATACCGTGGATGTCGTCACTGCCATGAACCGGGGCAGCGATCGCGAACACCCGCCCGTGCAACTCTGGCTGGCTGACTCGATGACCGGCGACGTGCTGGGGCAGTTCGTCCGCCCGGACAGCATCGTCGTCGTGACGACCGAGGCCGGATCCGCAGTCCTCGCTCTCGAGATCGACGAGGCCACCGAGCACTCCCGAACGATCCGGGCCAAGTTCGCGGCCTACCGGCGCCCCATCGGGCTCCGTCCGAACTGGCATCTGATCGTCGTGGTGCCAAGCGAGATCCGCGCCGACTGGATGATTCGGCAGGCCGCCTCGCTGGACCTCGGCGCGCAAGCATGGGTTGTCACCCGCACCGACCTCGCCCGAGATTCGCTCGACACGTTGCTTCGACCACTCACTCCAGATTCATCGTCGCGCTCGATCCGCTCGCTGCTCAAGCCGCCCGTTCGGTTGCTGCTCGCCCCCGTCGGTTCTCGCGCCTGGCTCGAACTCCTGGCGGACGGCGGCGGCGAGGGCGCGGGAGGCGCCCTCGCACCTTAATGCCCGACGACACAGGCCCATCCGGCAATGGAACCTCGACCGGCGCACACTGCGGATCGGACTGCATTCCTAGTTCTCGGCAGCAAGCCTGAGTACGACGTGGCGCGGCAGCGTCGCGATCCGCCACGCCTCGAACGCGACACGGACGACTGGGATGCGTTCCGCGCTCCCAGTCCGGTCGGCTCGCTTGATTCGACGCTCCAGCTCGGGCCATAGATGCTCCCACATGCCCAGCTTGCTGGGCTGCGGGTCCGGCCAATCCTTCCAGACTCTCTTCAGATTGGCACCGGACCTCCGAAGGATCGCGACCTGGGTCTGAACGCTCGACAGAGTCACTCCAACAGGTGCTTTGCTAGTGGCGAGAATCGCCCGAGCAAGCTGTCGATCACTGAAATGGGCGTACTCGAAATTGCCGCGTCCAGGCGCCTGACTCCAGGTGGTCACGGTTGCCAAGGATTTGAGGTCCGCTTCGGCAGCCGCTGTTCGGAGAGACTGATCGAGACTGTCGAACGCCGGACGCACCCAATCGGCACGCCGTGCCTCCCGATCCGATTCTGTTCGGTAGCCTTCCTCGGCATCGGCCGCAACTAGAACTCGGGCTGGCGGTCGCAAGAAGACGGCATGCCTGTCATCAAGGCGCCGGAGCGACGGCGCAAGGTAGCGAGCCAGGAGTTCTGGTTTCTTCTTGAGGCCTCCGAGTAGAAGGATCTTGACGAAATCGTCGTTAATGGGAATGCCGTAGTGGCGAAGAACACGAGGCAGGATCGCCTCTTCGCAGGAGCCCTCGAGCACGAGCAGTAGAGCGGGATGCGGCGAAAGCCCGTAATCCAGCAACGTCTCGTCCAGCTCGCTGCGGTCAGGCTTCAGCCTCCCTTGAAGCACATGTGGAGCGCGCTCAGGCACGTCCGGTAATGCAGGGACGAGGCCTCCGCGAGCGAGGTCCTCCAGGAAACGGAGGATGATTTCCGACGCTATCCGGAAGTCGATTGCGAGCCTTGCCGCGCCTTCGAGTTTGTCCCAGTGATCCGCGTCCATGAGTCGTACGAGGTCGATCCAGCGCCGATTGGGATCTATGGAGTAGGCCGCGTGCAGGTATCGCTCGGCGAGCTTCAGAAGATCGGCATGGTTCCAGTCGAGCCAGGTGTACAGCTCCGCCGGGTTCATCGAAGAGTCCCACGTCTGGAACTCATCGAAGTCGCCATAGTCCGACGGCATGCTAGTGATGCCCACGATCGACGGGTAGTAGGAGGGCTCCAATGCGGTGAGCAGGGCGACCTCTTCATCCGACCTCTGGGCCGCATCCACGGCTCGGGCAACAGCGGACGCTCGAAACTGAGTCAAGAGCCGACTACCGCGGGCCGCTTCCAGGTCCATCCGAAACCGTTGGATCCCCGGCAGGAGGAGTAGCCGGTAAGGGGAGTACAAGAAGTCCCACGCCAGAAGAGAGACCCCATCGTCCGTGCGCTCTCGTCGTTTCCAGGCCGTGTGCGGCTTGGTCGATGGCTCTTCCACAACAAATCCCGCGCCCGGGTCCAGAAGGCCTGGTGCCGTGGTCGACGGCCAGGCAGAGAGTATTTGGCGACGCTGCCAATCGGGAAGTCCCCGCGCCTCGGTTCGCAGACGCCGGACCGGCTTCGACACCATGAGGGTTGGCAGCAGTAGTCGGTCTCGTGCCAAACGTTCCAGGGCCCCATGCGAAACAGCCACCCCTCGACGTTCCGCCTCGGACTCGAATTCCCGTTCCCTCAGCAGGTGACGCTGGCTGAGGGAGTAGGGACGAGCTATTGCCTGAAGAAATGTCGGTCTGGTCAAGTCCTGCCTGCCCTCCGTCTCGCACCAAATGTACCGCTGGTCGCAGACCCCTAGCCGCCATTTGGCGCGCCTGCTGGACTAGACTCACGTAGGGGCCTGCGCGTCAATCTTCGTTAGGAGTAGGCCGCCGGGCTTGTAGTGCAAGGGGTCCATTTTGGACTTTGGGGCGCCGACCGGACGAATGCCAGAGACAGCCGGCCTCGCTGTGACGCCGCAGCGATGCTTCGCCGCCACGTCGGCCGCGGTTCGGAACCCGCGGAGACTCGCGCTAGCTGCCGAACAGCTTCGCCCGGGCCGCACAGGCATCAGCTCCATCCGGCGATCGAGGGTGTGGCCGTGACGAGAAGGGCTCCGACGGACGGATCTGGGACTCCCGGTCGCGATCAACCCCAAGGAACGCGGAGCGAGGTACCGACCCGACGAGCGCAGCACAAGAGAACCAATCAATCCACCGACCTAGCGGCATCCTCTGGGGCGACCGGAGGCATGGCGCTGGACGGGATCGTGAAGGCCATCGAGGCCGCCACAGGGGTCCCGGTCTTCGTTGAGCGCGCATCCTCCCGTCCAGTTCCGGCGGCAGACGATTCACCCGTCCCTCCGCTAGAGCGAATCAATCCCGATCCACCAACGCCTGCTGCCCGACGTCTCGTTCGGCGCGTGCGCAGGCTCTGGAATTCCTATCGGCTAGGTCACGATCTGAGCTACTTCCGAGGCCTCGATGCGGAACGAAACGAGAGGCTTCGTCTTCCTGTCTCGGAGCACCTCATCTACCACTGTCTGTGGCTGACGGAGTTCTACACACCTTCGGAAGCCGAGCGAATGCTCCGCAGGCTGGAGTCAATCCGCGCCTCGATGAAGATCTCCGGCGCTACCGACTTCACAGCAAGCGTCCGTGAATTCCGGTCGAGTCCATACGGCGGGGGCTGGCAGAACATCGGCTACCTCGTCCCGACCGGAGCCAGAAGTCGATTCATGGGGCCGGATATCTTCGAGACGGATTTACCAAAGGGCGTCACTCACGCGCCCGTGTCCGTGATGAGCCTGACCCCGTCTCTCACGGCGCTGGTGGTCCAATTCATCTTCGATGACTCGGTCAGCGATGAGTACGTCTCGACCTTGTCGAGGCATCACACGACGTACGCCGAAAGGAAGAACGGGGTCATCCACTTTCCGGGGCCGAAAGAACATAAGAGACATGAGGCTGCCGAAGCCCGCCGTCGCATCCGGGTCCGATGCGCGGCCTGGATCAAGCGAACCGTTCCTGGCTACTTCGCTGCCGCGCCGGGCCTGGACACCTACCCCGCATTGGAGTTCGTCACGCTCCGCGATCGGCTGCCGCTTGACGATCACTCGCTCGATGACTACATGGAGGTCCTCGACCTCTGCGACTCGCCATACACCTGGACGGTGGACGGCACCTTCCGGCTACGGAGAGGAAACTGGACTAGCCGCAGTGAGAGAGTGGCCGTTCTCGCCGCTCGTGAAGACGAGGTTCACAAGTGGACGGGCTGGCAGGGCCTCGGACACGGCTGGACCAGGACCGGAGTCATGGTGGGCTTGCATGGGTTCAGCCACTTCGCTGCGGCCCTGGCCGTGGACGAACTCATTTGCTCGTTCGAGACGGAGCTTGCGAAGGTGCGAGACCAACTGAGCCTGCCTGGGCTAGGCCGTGGCGATACCAACATATCTCGGCTGGAACGGCAGCTTGGCGGCCTTAGTCGCGCGACTACCACTGTCTGTCCCGAACTCGCGCAAGTCGTGGACGAATCATGGTTTGCGGGGAGCCTAAGAGAACTTCGTTGGCAGTCGCCAGCTATTCCAGCATCCGCTCCGGCGCCGGGGCACAGCTTGTTGCAGTCCTACCGGGAGCGCGCTGACAGGCTGGTCTCGTCTGAACTCGCTCTCCGCGAGACGCTTGTGGCCGGCGCGCAGATCGCCGCGGCCAGGGAGGGTCTGAGGCTGCAACGCACCGCACGAATCCTCGCCGCCGTGGGAGTGGCACTGGCGGCGCTTGGCCTCGTTGGCTGGGACACAGTTCGCCACGGACTCGATGCCCTGATTCGCACGGTCTTCGGGTAGACTGTCAAGGGACAGATGAATCTGGACGGAGACGGACAGCAAAACTGGACGGAGACGGACACGAGATCTGGACGCCGGCGGCCAACGGAACTGGACGGCTAAGTTCGTCAGCCAGCCTCGGCCGATGCGAGCGGCTGGACACCGCGACCGTCTAGAGCCTCGGCGAGCCGGTGGCTGCGACCCTCGGTGACGATGACGTGGGCGTGGTGGAGGAGCCGATCCACGGCCGCGGTGGCAAGACCCTTGGGGAAGATCGTGTCGAATCTCGCCGGGTGGAGGTTGGACGTCAGGATCAGGGAGCGGCGCTCGTATGTGGCGTCGACCAGGCGATAGAGCGCCTCGGCCTCGTCGGCACCTGCGGGCAGCAGGCCGATGTCGTCGACGACGATCAGTTCGGAGCGCACGATCCGGGACACCACCTCGCCCGTGGTGGCGTCGATCCGCGACCGAGAGATGGTGGCCGTGAGCGCCTCGAGGGTGAACCAGGCGACCCGCAGGTCATGGTCGATCGCAGCATGGGCGATGGC
>JANYJG010000202.1 GCA_025358515.1 Chloroflexota bacterium | reverse complement strand
TTCCGGTCACGACGTCGCCAAGGGGGTTGCGTTTCTCCTATCCGACGACGCTGGCCGGACGACAGCCTGCGTTTTGACCGTCGACGGGGGAGTCCCAGGCGTCTTCCCGCGCTGACCCGCCGCTCGGCGACGAAAACCGCCACGCCCCCAAGCGAGACCGCTGATCCAAAGCCCACAAGGAGTACCCAATGCCGGAGCAGGACTTTACCGAAAAGAAGAACTTCTACGAGGACATCCCGCAGAGGAACTCGGCCTTCTTCCTCAAGGGCGCCGGCGCCTACGACTGGGGGATGCAGAATCGCCTGGCCCGGATCTTCAACCCCGAAAGCGGCAAGACGGTCATGCTGGCCATCGACCACGGCTACTTCCAGGGCCCTACAACCGGTCTTGAGCGCATCGATATCAACATCCTGCCGCTCGTCCCGTACACAGACGCTCTCTTCTGTACTCGCGGAATCCTGCGCAGCGTGATTCCTGCGGCTACCAGGACTCCGACCGTGCTAAGGGCCACCGGTGGCCCGTCCATTCTCAAAGAGCTCTCGAATGAACAGCTCGCCATGGACCTCGAGGATGCGGTCCGTTTGAACACATGCGGCGTGGGCGTGCAGGTCTTCGTCGGGGGCGAGTTTGAGACGCAAACGATCCACAACATGACCCGTCTGGTAGACGCCGGCTACAAGGTCGGGCTGCCCGTTCTGGGGGTCACGGCAGTTGGCAAGGACATGGCCCGCGACGCTAAGTACTTCCGGTTGGCAACCCGAATCTGCGCCGAGCTCGGCGCTCAGATGGTCAAGACGTATTACGTGCCACAGGGTTTCGAGACGGTCACGGCTGGCTGCCCGGTGCCGATCGTCATGGCCGGCGGTAAGAAGCTGCCCGAGCTCGAGGCCTTGACGATGGCCTACCGCGCCGTACAGGAAGGTGCCGCCGGCGTGGACATGGGCCGCAACATCTTTCAGAGCGAATCGCCTGTAGCCATGCTCCAAGCCGTGCGAAAGGTCGTCCACGAGGCCATGAAGCCCGAGCTTGCGCTTGAGTTCTTCAAGACGCTCATCTCCGAGTCGAACAAGCCGGGCGCCCAGGCCTGAAGCGATGCTTTCCCGAGATCCGGCCCAAAGGCCGGGCACGATCGCTAATACCAAGTCGCCACGCGACGCCTCGTCGCGGCCCAGGGGTCAGTCGAGGCGTTCGGGGCGATTCAAGCACTCGCTGGGAACAAGCGCTGAGTCCGTCGGTCGACCTCTTACCGATTTGGCAGTTGTGGGCAAATGTTGTATCCAGCCTCCAATCCCAAACGGACATGGTAGATGCCAACACTCACCCATTGACTTTTGCCCATGTGGCCCTACATTACGTGGCAAGTGCCGATGTGATGTGGCATCGACCGCGGGAGGCGGTGGTTGCCACAGCCCGCGCTCGCGAGATCAGGATCGCGCGGTGCGACACTTCGAACCTGGCGCACAAGCGGTGAGGCCACCGTTTTCGCCCCGTCAAGGAGACTAGTTGGATGGCTGCTAGGCCCACGCGTCGGCTTGCACATGAACGGCAGCAACGAATCACGGCCCTAGTTGAACAGCACGGCGGCATTCGGGCTTCTGCGCTGTCTGATCTCTTCGGAGTCACCGGCGAGACGATCAGGCGCGACTTGGCCCACCTCGAGGAGGCCGGCGTGCTGCGAAGGCTGCACGGCGGAGCGGTCTCGGGGCACACGCGGTCGGAGTCGAACTTCGATCGACGGTTGCGTGAGCACCAGGTGGAGAAGGCGGCAATCGCCCGGGCGGCGGCCGACCTGGTGACGGACGGCAGCACGATCATCATCGACTCCGGGACAACGACAGTCCATTTCGTTCGTGCTCTCAAGGGCAAGCGAGATCTCGTCGTGATCACGAACGCGGTTACCAACGCGATCGAGTTGATGGAGAACCGGGATATCACGGTCGTCCTGACCGGTGGCGTTGTCCGCGCAGCGACTTTCGGTGCGGTGGGCGACATGGCTGTGACCAACCTGGGCCTGCTCCGTGTCGACCAGACCTTCCTAGCGATCAGCGGCGTCTCGATCGAGGGCGGCCTCACGTATCCGAATTTCGAAGAGGCCGGAGTCAAGCGGGCGATGATCGCGGCTGCGGCCGAGGTCATTCTGCTGGCCGACACGTCGAAGTTCGGTCGCGATTCCCTCGTGCGCGTCGCGCCCCTCGACGTCCTCTCGAAGGTCGTCACAACGCCGGGCATGGATGCGCGCTTGGAGGCCCACCTCCGCGACCTCGGCGTTGAGGTCATCGAAGCACATCTCGACAAGGACGCCTGGGATGAGACGGACCTTGAAGACCCATCCCAGGCGGACGAAGACAACGCGGCTGAGGCAGCCGCCCCGCTCTTGAGACCGGCCCTAGCCGGCGACGAGAGCCCCGCCCTGGCCTGAAAGGAGAGCAGGGCCACAGGAGTAATCCACTTCCCCAACACGAGCCCACGTAGCAGGTATGGAGAGAACCGAGTCATGACACGAGTACCAAAGGCACTCCGCGCCGCGGCGGTGATGTTCAGTATTGGAACGCTCTTGGTTGGATGTAGCTCAAGCGCGACGACTACCCCTCCCCAGGCTTCGGCGCCAAGCCAGCCACCCGCAACTTCCGCCCCCGCGACGCAGTCGGGCGCTAGCGCGGCAGCGTCATTAGCGCCTTTCTGCCCCAAGGGCAGCAAGACGAGCTACACCGTGGCAATGATCCGCTGGACCCCGTCCGACATCTTCTTCAATGGCGTTCAGCTCGGCGAGCAGATGGAGAAAGACCGCATCCTCAAGGACTGCGGCGTCACCATCAACTGGAAGCTCTTCGGGGATGACAACGTCACCACGCAGATCAACGCGCTCCAGGCAGACCTCGCGGCCGGGGTAGATGGAGTCGACCTAGTCCCGTGGAAGGGCGCAGCGTTCACCGCCATCCTGCAGGACCTCAACACCAAGAAGATGCCCGTTGTCGTCCACAACGCGGACGTCCCGGGAGCACCCCAGGTCTTCGTCGCGTTCGACAACGTCGCGGCCGGGCAGGTCGCTGGAAATGCTGCCGTCAAGAAGCTCGACGCTCTTCGAGGCCAGGGCTGGCGGACCGGCACCGGCGTCTTCATTGAGCTGCGCTGCATCATCACGGCCTCGTTCGACATCGGACGCGACAAGGGCTACCACCTGGCCGTAGATCCGATCGTCGCCGCCAGCGGCGGCAAGATCAAGGTCGAGACCCGCGAGGTCACCTGCGACGACAGCAAGGCTCGCAAGGCGACTGACGACATCATCTCCAAGTACGCACCGGATCAGATCCTCGGCGTTCTGGCCATCGACGGTGACTCGGGCTTTGGCGCCCAGAGCTCATTCGATGCGCACAGCATGATGAAGCCGCAGACCGATAAGGCCTACATCCCGGTCGTCGCCGTCGACGGCTCCGAGGCCGAGATGGGCTCGATTGCCAAGGGCCAGATGCTCACGGCTTCCGAGCAGCCCGCGATCGCCGAGGGCATCATCACCGAGCGCCTTCTCTTCCAGCAGATGGCGACCGGCACCCTCATCACCGCCCCCACATCCGACTCGACATTCGATGTTCCGGATCAGGCCGGCGCGCCGTGGATGCCAGTGAAGATCACGACTAACCCGGACTTCACCGGGGCGTGGTACCAGACCCAGGCCTTCGACGTCACCTCCCTCTCGTCGCTCGACGACCACTGGCACTGGGCCAACGTCATCGACCATGCAAACACTGGCCAGTGGCCGCACTACGACTCGACCGGCTGCGCCAGCGGTTGCCCAAAGAGCTAACTCACACGGTCACTGAACCAGGAAGTTAGTGCGTCGGGCCGACCGACCCGGGTTCCCGGGCTGGTCGGCCCGAACACGCGGAGGCATGCAGAACGTGACAGCCCTCCCCCAGGCAATGGGCGCAGGCGATCCGTCGCCGGATGTCGGGCCCCAAATCTCGTACCAGACCGTCGATCTGACCCGGGCCTTTTCGGGCATCCTGGCCGTCGATCAGGTTTCGATCTCCGTCAGACAGGGCGAGATTCACGGGATAATCGGCAAGAACGGGGCCGGCAAGACCGTCTTGATGAGCACGATCGCCGGGATCTACCCCGCTACGTCGGGCAAGCTCCAGATCGGCGACAACACGGTCGACTTGGCCCGCCACACGCCAGCACATGCCAGGGACCTGGGCATCGCCCTCATCCCGCAGGAACCGCTTTTCGCCAATCACTTGAGCGTTTTCGACAACCTGTTCATGGGCCGGATGCCTCAGCGAGGCGGCCTCGTGGACTTCTCCCGAGCGCGGCGCATCCTGGCCGAAATCTCTGAACGACTAGGAGTTAGGTTCGATTCGAACCAGGCGATCAACACGCTGCCCATCGAGGACCAGCAGATGCTGGCGCTCGGGCGGGCTCTCTATCTCGACCGCGCAAACGTGCTCCTGCTTGACGAGATCACCGCGTCCCTTCCGCGCGATCGGAAGCGGGTGCTCGACCAGACGCTCCAGCGCGCCATAGCGGAGCGGCCCGAGATCTCCGTGACGCTGATCACCCATCACATCGACGAAGTCCTCGAGTTCTGCGACCGCGTGACGGTCATGCGGGACGGCCGAGCCGTCTCCACGATCGACGTGGCCACAACGACCAAGGAAATTCTCGCTGCCTGGATAGTGGGTGCCGAGGCCGATTCGAAGCTCCCTGCGGCGGCCGATGATGCGGCTCCGACCACGATTCAGGGGGCCGCGACGACTGAGACGGCAGAGTCTGAGTCTGGCCCGGTCGTCCTGTCGGTAACGTCGGTGGGACTTGGGACAGCGCTCGCGGGGCTTTCCTTCGAGTTGCGTCGGGGCGAAGTCCTCGGCATCGCTGGACTCGACGGGTCGGGCAAGGACGAAATCTTCTCCATGCTTGCCGGCCTGCGACATCCGGATACCGGTTCGATTGCCGTTAGCGGGCGGCGCGTGAACTTCGGTTCGCCAACCGATGCGCGCAAGGCCGGGATCGCCTACCTGCCTAAGAAGCGCGATCAGTACGCAGTCCTGACCGGCAGGCCCGTCGACGAGAACGCGCTGGCGATGGTCTATTCGTCGCTGACCAGGTTTGGGCTCATTGACGGCAAACGGGCTCACAATGTCGTGGCTGACGGCATCAGGGTGTTGCGAATCAAGACGCCCAGCCACCGAACCAAGATTGATGCGCTGTCGGGCGGCAACCGCCAGAAAACGATGATCCTGCGGGTTTTGAGCGCGTCACCTGTGGTCTACCTCCTGAACGAGCCGACCCGCGGCGTCGACCTCGCCACGAAGCCCGACCTTCTCCGTGAGATTCGGTCTCGGCTCGCCGAACATGGGGGCGTCGTGGTGACGTCCGAGAGTGAGGAAGAACTCGTCGAAATCTGCGACCGCGTGCTCGTCCTGTACCGGGGCGCCGTCGTCGGAGATCTTGTGCGTGGGAAGCCCGAGTTCAACGCATCCCAACTGTATAGGCTCACCCAAGGAGTCCAGCAATGACCGAGCAACCAGAAACCGCCGTCTCGGCCCTGCAACAGGCTGGGCCGGCGATGGGCCGTCGCCAGCGCGTCACGACAGCCCGTGCGGTCGCCAGCGAGAACCTCATCTGGGTGATCCTCGGGGCCACGTTCCTGTACGGCATCACGGTCCACGGATTCCTATCACCGACGAACCTCATCAACGTGGGCTGGGCCTCGGTGCCGATGGGCTGCATGGTCCTCGGGATGTTCTTTGTGATGCTCACGGGCGGGTTGGACCTGTCGCTCGAGTCCGTTTACGGCGTCGCGCCGGTTCTCGGGATCGTCATCATGAACGACTACCTGAGTTGGATGCCGCCGCAAATTGCGCTCGTAATCGCCGTGCTGGCGGGGCTCGGGGCTGGACTTCTCAACGGCCTCATCTCGGTCAAGCTGCGCGTGAATCCGTTCCTCGTCACGCTGGTCGCTCTTCTGTTCTGGCGGGGATTGGTCATCTTCCTGATCCCGGAGGGCATCTACAACCTGCCTGCCGGCTACACATTCCTCGGCGGCTTCCGGTTCTTCGGCGTGTTCCCGCTGGCCATTGTCTTCGGGCTCTTGCTGTTCGCCGTCGCTTGGGTCGTGATCAACCGGACATCGTTCGGTAAGGCCATCTATGCCATCGGCAGCAACGAGATGGCCGCCTACGTCGCTGGCATCAACGTCCCCCGGGTCAAGATCACCGTCTTCATGATCTCCGGGCTGCTGGCGGGCATCGGTGGCCTCATCGAGGTCGGCCGGATCGGAGCCGTTGTGGACGACCTCGGTTCGGGTTCAATCATGATGGTCCTCGCCGGAGCGATCCTGGGTGGGACGAGCCTGGCAGGTGGTCGCGGACGGCTAAGCGGGGTCCTCGCAGCCATTCTCGAGCTGGCTGTAATCGACAACGTTATGAACCTGATCGGAGTCGAGCCGTCGGCCCGGCAGATGATCTTCGCCCTAATCCTTCTCGGCGCGATTTACCTCGCCAGCTTCCAGGAGCGCCGCGAGACGGTCTCCGCATGACCAGACCCGGATCGGTCCTATTCCTCTCCTCCAACGCATCAGAACGCATGGGAGATCTCCAATGACCACGACTATTCCGGCCACCATGCGGGCGATCGTCGCTCGGGCTCCGCACGATTGGAAGCTGGAGCGGGTGCCAGTCCCCGAGCCCGGCCCCGGCGAGGTGCTTGTCAAAGTCGAGGCTTGCGGCGTCTGCTCCAGTGATGTGAAAGCCTACAAGGGTGCGGAATCCTACTGGGGTGGCCCGAGCATGCCCGCCTGGGTGAAGCCACCGTTCATCCCGGGCCACGAATTCATCGGTCACGTCGCCGCTCTTGGAGCGGATACGGCCGAGCGGCTGGGGCTGGCTGTCGGCGATCGGGTGACGGCCGAGCAGTTGGTCCCTTGCGGAGCATGCCGCTACTGCGTCCGCGGCCAGTCCTGGATGTGCCAAGTCCACAACATTTTTGGCTTCCAGGGGATCGTGAACGGCGCCTGGGCGGAGTACATGAGCTTCCCAAAGGAAGCGCGCATCCACAAGATCCCGGCCGACCTGTCGATGGAGATCGCTGTCCTGACTGAGCCGGTCTCATGCGGCGTCCATGCAGTCGAGCGAGCCAAGATCGAATTCGGTGATGTCGTCGTCATCTCCGGTGCCGGTCCAATTGGCCTCGCGATGGTCGGGCTCGCCCAGCTGCGTGGTCCGAAGGCCGTCGTCTCGCTCGATCTCAATGAAGGTCGACTCGAGCTCGCGAGATCGTTTGGCGCCGACTACGCCCTTAACCCGAAGACTACCGACGTGATCTCCGCCGTCCGCGACATGACCGACGGGTACGGATGCGACGTCTACATAGAAGCCGCCGGCCATCCGGCGAGCATCACCCAGGGCCTGACGATGATCCGCAAGCTCGGCCGGTTCGTCGAGTTCAGCGTCTTCGGTGAGCCGGCCTCGGTCGACTGGAGCTTCATCGGCGAGAAGAAAGAGCTCGACCTGTACGGCTCTCACATAAGCGCTTTCACTTACCCGGTTGCGATCGACTTCCTAAATCGTCACCGCATCAAGATGGACGGTGTGGTGACTCAAGTCCTGCCGCTCGAGGATATGGAGGAAGCTATCCATCTCGTGGCGGACGGCACAAAGTCGATCAAGGTGGTTCTCAAGCCCTGACAAGTCGATCCCCGTCATCGGACTATGGGCAGAGGTGGACGATGCGAGCAGCGTCGTCCACCTCGGTCGTGGTTCGCCGCGAGTCGGAATCCGGCTGTCGATGGCTCAAACAGGTAGGTGAGCAGGATGCCCAAGCCCATTGCGATCGGCAGTGACGATGCCGGTTACCAGCTGAAAGAGGCCCTCAAGGCCTACCTCGAGTCCGCCGGCTACGCCGTTCTAGACTACGGTTCGGGGTCACCCGATCCGGTCGACTACCCGGACGTGGCGCTTACTGTCGCCCGAGCGGTTGCCCGGGGTGAACACGATCGGGCAGTCCTCGTCTGCGGCACCGGGATCGGGATGTCGATCGCCGCGAATAAGGTCCCGGGCGTGTACGCGGCTCTCGCCCACGACGCCTATTCCGCGGCCAAAGCTAGGTCGTCGAACAACGCTCAGATCCTCACTCTCGGCGCGCGTATCGTCGCTCCAGAGCTTGCAAAGACCCTGCTCGACGTCTGGCTCAAGACGGAGTTCGGGGGCGGCGTTTCCGCGCGCAAGGTGGACAAGATTCGGGCGGCTGAATCGGATCTTGTTTCGGGGCCTCATCGGGAGTAGCTCGCTCCGCCTCGAACTGGACGCATCGCTCATCAGGAGATAACCATGGCCACGCAAGGAACCTCGGGGGTCCCACGCGGGCTCTACAAGAACATTCCGGAGTGGTGGCGTTCGCCGGGTATGTCAGCCGGGGGTTCGCAGACGCGACTGCCTGTGGAAACGTCTTTGCGTGGAGCGGGTTTCGGCGCTCGCCCCAACGCCGCTGAGGGTTGACCCATGAGGCCGCTCATCGGAACCAGCACCAAGATGAACCTGACGGCGAGCGAAACGGAACGCTATTTCGATGCGCTCCTCCCGCTCGTAATCGGGGCGACCGGATGCGACCTGTTCGTTCTTCCGCCCTTCACTTCGATCTGGGTCGCCCGTGAGCGTCTGCCCGGCAGCCGCATCGCCTGGGGTAGCCAGGACGTCCATGCGGAGAAGTCCGGTGCCTACACCGGCGACGTCTCGGCGGCGATGCTGGTAGATCTAGGCTGCACCTACGTCGAGGTCGGCCATCCGGAGCGTCGGCGTGACCACGGCGAGACGGACGAGCTCGTGGCGGCGAAGGTTGCCCAGATCCTCAGATATGCGATGACGCCGATACTGTGCGTCAGCGAGCCGACACGACGGAGCCTGGACGCGACGATCGAGTTCGTTCTCGGCCAAGTTGCCGGAGGCCTCGCGCGCGTTCGCCCGCGCGACCTTGCCAGGGTCGTCGTCGCCTACGAGCCAGGCTGGGCTATCGGACTCGGAGCTGTCACGGCGTCGCCCGACCATGTCGGCGCCGTCCACAGGGCAATCCACCATTGGCTTGAAGCTGCCACGGCGCGCGATGGAGAGGCCAGCTCCGGCGCCACCGTAGGGAGCGGTGATGGGACCGAATTGGCGCCCGAAGCGGCGACCGCGAGGGTCATCTACGGCGGCTCGGTCACCAGGACCTCTGCCAACGCGCTGCTTGCCGCCGCTGGGGTCGACGGCCTGTTCGTAGGGCGGGCGGCATTGGATCCGGCCCAGTTCGCGGCAATAGTCGAGGCTGGCCAGCGGCGCGCTTCCGGGCTCTAGTGTCCCGATTCGTTGATCACTCGGTAGTTGGTCAATCACCGACGCAGCCTGGTCGGCCATCGGCAGCGTTGCGCTTCGGGGCACGAGCGACTTCGCCTAGCCACCCCATGACTCGTATCAAGTCGCGACGTCCCTCCGATCGGTCTGAGGCTGCCGCCTTGGGCCCCAAACACGCT
>JANYJG010000181.1 GCA_025358515.1 Chloroflexota bacterium | reverse complement strand
GGCGCGCGGCGGTCATTGGGCCGCCGCATCGGCGCCGATCGTCAGGCGGCGACGGCCGAGCAGGGAGAACAGGTCAACGCCCACGTTGGCCGGCACATACAGGGTCGCGTGCGCCTCGGCGTATGTTTCGGTGTCACCGTGATAATCGCTGCCGCCGGTCGGAAAGAGGCGCAGCTCGCGGGCGACCTGGGCCAGGCTACCGATGGTCTCCGCGTCGAAATGGCGGTAGTAGACCTCCAGGCCCCCAAGACCGTAGGTGGCCAGTTCCTTCACCACGTCGGCGCGTTCGTAGGCATCCGCAAAGTGAGCCAGCGATGGCAGGCCACCGGCCGCTCGGATAGCGGAGATAGCCTCGACGGGTCCGATGCCTTCACGGGCCACGTAAGCGGGCTTGCCCTGAGCCAGGAGGCGCTTCATGGCGTCATCCACGGATGATGCGTAGCCCGCGGCCACGAGGCAGCGGGCGATCTGGGGACGACCTAGCGAGGCGCCGGACTTGGCGCCCGAACCCGCGACGAGTTCGGCGGCCTGGTCATAGATCGTGAACCCGAGGCGGTGGAGGCGTTCGACGATGCGGTTGAACCGCGCCACTCGGAAGCCGCGTTGCTTCTCCAGGAGAGCCTCGAAGGTCTCGTCGGCGATGTCCACGCCCAGTCCGAGGATGTGGAGTTCCCCTTCCCACAGGCCCGATACGCCGGAGGCGACGCTGTTGATCTCGACCGCAGGAAGTAGCTCCAACGGCAGGGGCGCTCGACCCGGGCCGGACAATTCGCGGACGCCGGCCAGAGTGTCGTGATCGGACAGCGCCAGGACATGGATGCCGGAGGCCGCGGCCGCGGTAACCAGTTCGAGTGGCTCGAGGATGCCGTCCGAGCGGCTGCTGTGGGCATGCAGATCGACCCGGGATGGGTTCGGTGGAACAATCGGCGGGCCCTGTGTGTGGCGGTAAGAAGCAACGCCACCGCGCGCCGAAAGTGCGGTCTGGCGGGACGACCCGGTGGTTCCGCGCCCGTCGGTGGCGCGTCTGGCTCCGGTCACGTCAGACCTCGACGATCCGCTGGATCCGCTCGACCGCGACGGCTCGGCCGCTGGCCACGTCCACGTCGATCAGGCAAGCGTTGAACACCACGGGACCGGAGCCCACCTCGAAGCGTGTCGGCAGGCCGTTGAGGAAGCGCGGCACGACCGTCGCGGGGTCGAAGCCGATGACGCTGTGTTGAGGGCCGACCATGCCCAAGTCGGACTGGTAGGCCGTGCCCTTGGGCATGATTCGCTCGTCGGCGGTGGGGACGTGGGTGTGAGTCCCGACCACCGCGCTCACGCGGCCGTCCAGGTATATCCCGAAGGCGTTCTTCTCGCTGGTCAGCTCGCAGTGGAAGTCGACGATGCGGACGGGGGGCAGCGGTTCGGATGCTTCGTCGATCAGCCGATCGAAGTCCGTGAAGGGGTTCTCGATCGGGATCATGTAGGTCCGACCCTGGAAGTTCATTACGGCGACTTCGGTGCCGTCCTCGGCGTGGAAGATGCCCCAGCCCTTGCCGGGAACGCCGTCCGTGCCGTAGTTGTGCGGCCGCAGGATCCGCTCGTCGTGTTCGAGCTGCTGGTACATCTCGCGCTTGTCCCAGATGTGATTGCCCGAGGTGATCACATCGACGCCGGAACGGAACATGCTTTCCGCGGTGGATGCCGTCAGACCCATGCCGCCGGCGACGTTCTCACCGTTGGCCGTGACGAAGGCGATCTGGCGGTCGTGCCGCAGACCCGGCAGGATCGCCTCGACCGCCAGCCGACCGGGCTTGCCGATGAGATCCCCGATCATGAGGATGCGGCAGATTCCTTGTCCCGGCGCGGGGGAGGCCGGGGCTTGAGTACTGGTCATCGGGCTACTTGGCGTACTCGACGGCCCGCGTCTCGCGGATGACCGTCACCTTGATTTGACCCGGGTAGGTGAGGCTTGCCTCGATCTTCTTGACCACGTCACGGGCCAGACGAGTAGCCGTCACGTCGTCGATTTGCTCTGGCTTGACCAGGATCCTGACCTCTCGACCGGCCTGGACGGCGAAACTCCGCTCCACGCCTTCGAAGCTCTCGGCGATGGCCTGGAGATCCTCGAGGCGGCGGACGTATGTCTCCATCGACTCGCCCCGGGCACCCGGTCGCGAGGCGCTGATGGCGTCGGCGACCTGAACGATGGGCGCCTCTTGGGAGATGAAATCCACTTCCTGGTGGTGCGCCGCGATCGCATTCACGACCTTGGGAGCGAGGTTATTGCGCTGGGCAATCTGGGCGCCGATCTGGGCGTGCGGGCCCTCGACCTCGTGGTCGACAGCCTTCCCTAGGTCGTGGAGCAGGCCGCCCACCTTGGCAATCTGGACGTCCGCGCCCAGTTCCGCCGCGATCATCGCCGCCAGCCGGCTGGTTTCCACGGAGTGGACCAGGACGTTCTGACCGTAGCTGGTGCGGAACTTGAGACGGCCGAGCAGCTTGATGATCTCGAGCGGCAGGGCTGGAACTCCGGCGTCGTAGACGGCTTGCTCGCCGGCCAGGCGCATGACCTGATCCACTTCCGCCCGAGCCTTGGCGACGACTTCTTCGATGCGTCCGGGATGGATACGGCCGTCAGCCATGAGCTTGGTCAAGGCGATGCGAGCGATCTCGCGACGAACCGGATCGAAGGCGCTAATGACGACCGTCTCGGGGGTGTCGTCGATGATCAGGTCTACACCGGTGGCCTGTTCGAGGGCGCGGATGTTGCGGCCTTCGCGGCCGATGATGCGGCCCTTCATCTCGTCGTTGGGGAGATGCACTGTGGAGACGGTGTGCTCCGCGGTGTGGTCTGCGGCGACGCGTTGCATCGTAGTGATCACGATCTCGCGGGCGCGCTCCTCGGCTTCCTCGCGGGCCTGACGCTCGATCGCCTTGGTGAGGCGGACGGCGTCTCGATCGGCTTCCTCGCGGACGGCCTCCAGGAGTTGAGCCTTGGCTTCGGCGGCGGTCATGCCACTTACGCGCTCCAGGGCGGCGACGTGTTCCTGTTGGGCACGGGCCACGTCCTGGCGGCTGTTTTCCAGTTCGCGTTCGCGGTCCAGCAGCTTTCGGTCGCGCTGTTCGAGCATGTCGGAGCGCAAATCGAGCTGCTCGTCCCGCGACAGCAGGCGGCTCTCGAGTGTGGACATCTCGGCGCGCTTGGCGCGAGCTTCGTTTTCGGCCTCGCGCTGCAGATTGAGCTTCTCATCCTTCGCTTCGAGGATTAGTTCTTTCTGTTGAGCCCGTGCTTCAGCAACGATTCGAGCGGCCTTGTCCTGGGCGCTCTTGATAGATTGATTTGCAACCTGACCGCGGGCCAGGAAACCAACGAACACGCCGACACAAAGGGCGGCCACGACGGCAGCGGCCACAAGGGCGACATCCATATGAACTTGCCTCCACCCGGTCGAATGACGCGACCGGAGGTACGTACAGACATGTTGGAGCGGCTCCGAACCATGACCAAGCCCGCTCCCGCGGGGGCCGAGTGGAAGCCGCGTTGTCAGTGATTCGACTTTACGTCGCCATTGTGGCCCCGTGCCGGCGACGTGTTGTTCGTCTCAGATCGTAGTCTACGGCGCCCGCAGGAATCGGGTCGCGTCCATGCGACAAACCAGAGACGCGTTCCCGTTGTCGGACCGCGGCGAGCGCGGCGGCCTCTATTGGTCTCGAGTCCTACTCCCCGTCCGCCACTGCGTCGGCGTCGCCCGCGGCGAGGAATCGGACGCTCGCGTCCCGGCACACCTCGGAGTCGAAACCGTTGCGGGCCAGCAGCGCGTAGGCACGCTGACGTCTCTGGCGCGGGTCTGAGATCCGGGCCAGCGTGGATGCGCGACGGGCCAGCAGCTTGTCCGCCGCTCGCATTTCGGGGCCGGGTTCGGCGTATCCGTCAGCGTCGAGCTCGACGCCTTCGATCTCATGCTCCACCGCCCGCTCGGCCAGAACCGTGGCAAGCAGGTCCCGATCGATGCCCTTGAGGGATAGCTCTCTTCGGAGCGCTTGCTCGCCCCGTGGCCTGGCTCGATCGCGAGACTGCACCCATGCCCGGGCGAAGGCGCCGTCGTCGAGCATGCCCAGGTCCGTGAGGCGCGCCACGGCGGCCTCGACGAGATCGGCGCGGTATCCGGCACCGATCAGGTGCTGGCGGATCTCCTTCACGGAACGGGAGCGGGCTTCCAGGTAGCGCGCAGCCGCCCGCAGAACGACATCCGGATCGTCTATCGCGGCGCGCTTCGTGACGCGCTCACGGTACGTCTCCTTGTGGCCCAGGACGTGGCCTAGGGGCATGGCCGGCTACTCCGCCTCTTCTATCCCCTCCGCCGGGAGCGAAACATCGGCCATCTTGCCGCGGATCTGCCTCTCAATTTCGCCGGCGATGTCCGGGTTGCCCTTCAGGAAGTCTTTGGCGGCCTCGCGACCCTGACCCAGGCGCGTTTCTCCGAATGTGAACCACGCCCCGGTCTTGGTCACCAGGCTCATGGCGGTGCCGACATCCAGCAGGCCACCTTCGCGAGAGATGCCCGTACCGAACATGATGTCGAACTCGGCGGCCTTGAACGGCGCCGCGACCTTGTTCTTGACGACCTTGACCTTGACCCGGTTGCCGACGGCCTCCGTCGCGACCTTGATCGTTTCGACGCGCCGGATGTCCAGCCGAACGCTGGCGTAGAACTTAAGGGCGCGTCCGCCCGGCGTCACTTCGGGGTTGCCAAACATGACGCCAATCTTCTCGCGGAGCTGGTTGGTGAAGATCAGTGCCGTGTTGGAGCGGTTCACGGCTCCGGCCAGCTTGCGCAGTGCCTGACTCATGAGGCGGGCCTGGATGCCGATGAACGAATCGCCAATCTCGCCTTCGATTTCGGCCTTTGGCACCAAAGCGGCGACCGAGTCCACCACCACGGCGTCCACGCCGCCGGAGCGGATCAGGGTTTCGGTGATCTGAAGCGCGTCCTCACCGGTGTCCGGCTGGCTGACCAGCAGTTCATCCACGTTGACGCCGCAGGCGCGGGCATAGCCGGGGTCCAGGGCATGCTCCACGTCGATGAAGGCCACGACCCCGCCGGTGCGCTGGGCCTCCGCCAGGATGTGCTGGCAGAGCGTGGTCTTGCCGGAAGACTCGGGGCCGAAAATCTCGGTTATCCGCCCACGGGGGATGCCGCCGACGCCCAAGGCAAGATCCAACGCGATCGACCCGGTCGGAATTACGTCGACCGCCTGCCGTTCCGCAGAACCGAGCCGCATGATTGAGCCGCGCCCAAACTGCTTCTCGATTGCCATGATGGCCGCGTCTACGGCCTTGCTCCGGTCGCTGCCGCCGTTAGCCCCGGGCCTGACCTCAGTCCCGCGTCCGACCATTGCCATCTTGCTCCTTGCTCCTGTCCTTAATCGACCCGGGGTTGGCGGAGCGGTTGCCGGATGGCTTCCGTCCGCGGGCTAGCTCTCTGTCTCTTCGGTACGCGGCTTGCGCTTGGGCTTCCAGACCTCAACGTTGGTCGGCGGCTCCAGCAAGGGCTGGATCTTGGGGATCTTCAGGCCCGCGTCCTTGGGCTTCTTCTTCTCTTGACGGTGGGGACGATCTCGACTGGCCATCTCGTACGCCTCCAGTTGCATAGGGTAGAGGTGGGCTCTTCACTGCGGCTGCACCGGCAATTCACGCGCCCTTGACGGAAGTGCCCGAGCCCGAAGTTCGGGCAAGCTCGCGGTGAATGTTCCGGAGCGCAGCGCTGTTCGGAGTTCGGCCATTAAGTCTAGGGTGAAGGTCAGGTTGTGACAAGTTGCCAGGCGGTAGGCCAACAACTCGTCGGCTCGGAAGAGGTGCGAAAGGTAGGCCCGTGAGAACTGCCGGCACAGAATGCAGCGGCAGCCTTGCTGGACTGGACGGGGGTCGTCGACATACTGGGCGTTGCGCAAGTTGAGCCGCCCAGCGGGCACCCACAGCTGGCCGTTGCGAGCCACACGGGCCGGCAACACGGAGTCGAAGAGGTCGACGCCCCGATGCACGGCCTCGAGCAGATCCTGCGGCGAGCCCAGGCCCATCAGGTAGCGTGGCCGCGGATCGGACTGCAGCAGGTCCACGGCGATATCCAGGGCGGCGGCACGCTGGTCGGGCGTCTCATCGCCCGCCAGGCCGCCGATGCAGATGCCGTCGAATGGCAGAGCGGTCATGAAGCGGGTGCTCTCCGCTCGAAGCTCGGGGTCGAGACCGCCCTGGATTATGCCGAACAACGCCTGGTCCGACCGGGTGTGCGCAGCGAACGATCGCTCGGCCCACTTGTGGGTTCGCGCCATGGCCTCGCGAACGGCCTCGATGCTCGAGGAGGCCGGCGGAACCGGCTGGTCGAACGCAACGGCGATGTCCGCCCCCAGCGCCTCCTGAACCTCGATCGAGTGCTCCGGCGTGAAGCGGTGGTAGGAGCCGTCGATATGGCTCTGGAACGTGACGCCATCGTCGTCGATTTTGCGCAGTTCACCGAGTGACACGACCTGAAACCCACCGGAATCGGTGAGGATGGGGCCGTCCCAACTCATGAATTTGTGCAGGCCACCGAGGCGGGCAATGCGCTCGTGACCTGGGCGCAGGTACAAGTGGTAAGTGTTACTCAGGATGATCGATGCGCCGGCTTCGCGAAGATCGTCCGGCGACATTGCCTTGACCGTGGCATTGGTTCCGACCGGCATGAATTGCGGCGTGTCCACGACCCCGTGCGGCAGCGTCAGCCGGCCCAGGCGGGCGCGCGTGGAGCCGTCCGCGGGCGGCGGCACGAGAACTTCGAACTGGGCCGGTCCCTGGCCGGCAGCGGTGGGGAGTGGAGCGGCTGCCATCAAAGGGCAGGAGTGTCGGTATTGGGAACGGTTCCGTCCCACAGGGCGGCCTGATCCGGCCCGGTGCCGCGCGGCGCCGGAATGTCATACCCGAGCCGCGCCAGATGCTGACGGGCGCCGTCCGTGGCGATGCGTCCCTGCGGGGTGCGGTCCAGGAACCCGAGGCGCAGCAGGAATGGCTCGTAGACATCCTCCACGGTCTCCGCCTCCTCAGCCAGCACGGCCGCGAGCGCCTGCACGCCGACCGGGCCGCTGCCGAACTTCTGGACGATGGCCGCCAGCAGCTTGCGGTCCGTTCCGTCCAGGCCCATGTCATCTATCTCGAGAGCAGCCAGAGCCCGATCCGCGGTAGCGGCATCGACGCGACCGTCACCGGTAATCTGAGCGAAGTCCCGGACTCGGCGCAGCAGACGGTTCACGACGCGCGGCGTTCCCCTACCCCGCCGAGCGATGGCCGTGGCGCCATCCGCGCTCAGCTCCACCCCCAGCAGTCGGGCTGATCGCTCCACGATGGCCTTGAGATCCGGGACATCGTAGAAATCAAGGCGGTAGGTGGCCCCGAATCTGTCTCGCAATGGGGAGCTGATGCGGCCGGCGCGGGTCGTTGCGCCAACGATCGTGAACGGCTTGAGGCTGAGGCGCAGGCTGCGCGCAGACGGCCCCTTGCCGATCATCACGTCCAGGGCGAAGTCCTCCATAGCCGGATAGAGGATCTCCTCGACGGCGCGGTTGAGGCGGTGGATCTCATCTATGAATAGGACGTCGCGTTCTTCCAGCGAGGTCAAGATTGCTGCCAGATCCCCTGCCCGCTCGATTGCCGGGCCGCTGGCATAGCGAATGTTGGCGCCCAATTCACGGGCGATGATCGTGGCCAGGGTCGTCTTGCCGAGGCCGGGCGGGCCGTGCAGCAGAACGTGATCCGCCGCGTCCCCTCGCTGGCGGGCGGCGCTCAGCAGGATGGTCAGGTTCGCCTTGAGCTCGCGCTGGCCGATGTACTCGTCCAGGGTGTGCGGCCGCAGCGACCGATCGACGATGACCTCGGTCTCGTCCTCGGTGGCCGCTCCCAGTATTCTCGAGATGTCGGTCATTGGCGGCCCTGGCTCATGGGCGGAGTGTATCAGATCGAACAGACGTTCTAGCCCTTGAGAAGCGTCCGTAGTGCCGCTTTGACGCGATCCTCCAGTCCAATGCCCACCGTCGCGTCCAAACGGGCGTCGAGGGAGGCCTGGCGGGCTTCGCCGGCCGAGTAGCCCAAGGCCAGGAGCGCGGCAACCACTTCCGACTCCCCCGCCGACCCGCCAACCGTCGTAGCCCCGGCCGAAACACCGGCCGCGGCGACCTTCTCCTTGAGTTCAAGCACGACGCGTGCGGCTAGCTTCCTCCCGACACCGGGAACCGCGGTCAGCAGGGCCAGGTCGTCCGACAGGATCGCGAGTTGGAGGTCGCCGATCGGCCGCGAACCCACGATCCCCAACGCCACTTTCGGACCAACTCCGGTCACCGTAAGCAGCAAGCCAAAGAAGCCGAGCTCCTCGGGCGTTCGGAATCCGTACAGCGCCTGGAGGTCCTCACGGATTACGTGGTGGGTGAATAGCTTGCGCCGCTCACCTGTCGGGGTAGACGCAAGAACCGACGGGGCGGCGAAGACGCGGTAGCCAACGCCCCCGACCTCGAGGATCAGCGAATCCGCGAAAACGGCCCCCACCACGCCGTCGAGCGAGGCGATCACGCCTATGAGGCCGTCTTCGGTTCCGGGACGCGCGTTGAGTGGCGGTTCGGGCCGACGCCCAGGCGTTCGCGGCGAAGGGCCTCGCGGACGGCCTTCTCATACGGAGTGGATCCGGCCGATGGGGGGTTTATCGCGGACCGATCCAGTGGTCCCGTGGGAATTCGGCTGACGGACCGTTCGCGATTGGCCACGCATATGGCGATGGCCAGAGCATCGGCGGCATCGTCTGGTTGGGGCAACTCGGCCATGCCCAGGATCGCCTGGACCATACGCTGGACTTGCTCCTTAGCTGCGCCGCCGTGACCGGCCGTGGCAACTTTGACCTCGTTGGGGGTTGCCTCGCGAACTTCCAAGCCGTGCTGTGCGGCGGCGAGCAGAATCACGCCCCGCGCTTGCCCAACGGCGAAAGCCGTCTGGACGTTCTTGGTGAAGAACAGCCGCTCGACACCCATGATCACCGGGTTGTGCAGCTCGATCAGGTCGGTCAGGGCCAGGTGGATCGCGTCCAGCCGTTCCGGTAGCGTCAGGCGAGACGAAGTGGAGATGACGCCGTAATCGATTGAACGCAGGCGAGGCCCAGTTCGTTCGATGATTCCGTAACCGAGCATCGCCGTCCCGGGATCGATCCCGAGGATGATCACCCGCCGATCTCGGCGAGCAGTTCCTCGGGGATCTCGAAGTTAGCGGTCACCCGCTGCACGTCTTCGGCGTCCTCTAGAATCTCAACGAGTCGGAGCGCCTGGCGCGCCCGGGCCGCGTCCAACTCGACGGTGTTCTTGGGCGCCATCGCAAGCTCGGCCGACTCGATCTTGACCCCGGCCGCCTCGAGGCTTCGGCGCACCGACTCCAGCTCCGTGGTCTTTGTGAAGACCTCGATCTGGTCGCCGGACGAATCCACGTCTTCGGCGCCGGCGTCGATGGCGATGAGCGTCAACTCGTCCGCGTCGCCGCCGGGAGCGAGGATGATCGCCCCGTGCTGCTCGAACTGCCAGGCCACGCTGCCGGACACGGCCAGCTGACCGCCGGCCTTGGTGAAGATGGAACGCACTTCCGCCGCAGTTCGGTTGCGGTTGTCCGTGGCCGCCTCGACGATGATCGCTACGCCGCCCGGACCGTAGCCCTCGTACATGATTTCTTCGAACTGCTCGCCCTCGCCGCCGCCGGTCGCCTTTTCGATGGCGCGCTTGATCGTGTCGAGCGGCATGTTGATTGCTCGGGCGCGCTCGACTGCCAGCCGAAGCCGGAAGTTGCCGTCCTGGTCGCCTCCACCGGCGCGCGCGGCAACGCTGATTTCGCGGCCCATCTTGGTAAAGACGGCTCCGCGCTTGACATCGTTCACGCCTTTGTCGCGCTTGATCTGTGACCACTTCGAATGTCCTGACATCGGCGCGAGTATAACGAAAAGGACGACCCGCGGAGCCGACGAAAAAGGACCCAAGAGGCTTATCATGGCCGGGCTGCGGCCCTCAAGGCCGCGCCGCGGTAAAAAAAGGCCGTCGGCCCAACCAGCCGTGCGGCTCATCGCCCGCCGCTTTGTCCGTTGTGCTCTCTTGCCACACAAGGATCGATTGAGCCGATGACAACTAAGAGTGTCGACCTCCCCCACCTTCGGAGCGTCGTTCTGGCCGCCCATGCCGGGGCCGGCAAGACGACACTAGCCGAGCGCCTCCTCTTCGACGCCGGGTCGATCACCCGGCTCGGCCGCGTCGACGATGGGTCGGCCAGCCTGGACCACGAGCCTGAAGAGCAGAAGCGGCGGCAATCTCTAAGCCTCGGTGTCGCCTCGCTGGACCACGAAGGAACCCGGATCCAGATCGTCGATACCCCCGGATACGCTGATTTCGTGGCCGAGGTTGTGGAGGGTTTCGCGGCTACGGACTCGGCCGTGCTTCTCTTCGATGCCTCCGGACACGTTGAGGCGGGCCTCGAGTCGGCGGTCCGACTGGCTCGCAAGACCGGCCGGCCGGCCCTCTTCTTTATCAACAAGTGCGATCGCGAGAACGCCAATCCTTCTGCCGCCTTGGACGCCCTGCGGACCGCCTTCGGCGCCAAGCTCGCGCCCCTGCACGTTGCCATCGGCGCGGCACACGCGTTCACCGGGTTCGTGGACGTGATCCACCGCAAGGCTTTTGCTCTGCAGGGCGGCAAAGAGGTCGAGATTCCGGTGCCGGCAGATCTGGCCGAAGAGGTCGCGTCTCGCCGGGACCAGCTGATCGAGGCCGCATCCGAGGCCGATGACGCCGTCCTGACCAAGTACCTCGAGGGCGAGGAGATCAGCGACGCGGAGATCGACGCCTGCCTCAAAGCCGCAGTTCGATCGGGCCTTGTGGCGCCGGTTCTGGTAGGCAGCGCGGCTAAGGGCATAGGCGTTCGGGCTCTGGCGGATGCGATCGTTCGCTATCTGCCCTCGCCGGCGGACCTCGGCGAGATTGTGACGACCGATGCCAAGACGGGCGCCGAAGCCAGGATCGTGCCGGACGCGGCGGGCCCACTCATCGCCCGCGTGTTCAAGACGACGGCGGATCCGTTCGTCGGCCGTCTCACGTACTTGCGAGTTCTCTCCGGAACGCTCCAGGGCCAGGCCCACGCCTGGAACTCAACGCGCGGCGAGGACGAGCGCATGGGCCAGCTCCTTCTCATTCACGGTAAGGAGCAGGAGACGGTCGGGCAGCTCCACGCCGGCGAGATCGGCGCCGTGGCGAAACTCACGGTCACGGGCACCGGCGACACGCTGACGTCCGCACGGGAGCATCCCTACGTCCTGCCCGTCATCGACTTCCCGCAGCCGACTCTACAGGTGGCCATCGAGCCGCAAACCAAGGCGGACCTGGACAAGATGGGCTCGGCTCTCCAGCGAATGCTTGAAGAGGAGCCCTGCGCTCACGTTATCCGCAGCGATACCGGCGAGCAGCTTCTGGTAGCAATGGGCGATGCCCACATTGCCGTCCTGGGCGAGCGCCTCAAGCGGAAATTCGGCGCCGCCATCGTGACTTCCATCCCCAAGATCCCGTACAAGGAAACGATCCGCGGCAAGACCCAGTCCCACGGGCGCTACAAGAAGCAGACCGGCGGCCACGGCATGTTCGGCGACGTGTGGATCACAATCGAGCCGAATCCGGGCGGCGGTGTCGTCTTCGCCGAGCACGTCGTCGGCGGAACCGTGCCCAAGAACTTTTTCCCAGGTGTAGAGAAGGGCGTCCGCGAGACGGCGGCAGAAGGCGTTCTGGCGGGCTATCCGCTCAGCGACTTCAAGGCGACGTTGTACGACGGCAGCTTCCACGCGGTCGACTCGAACGAGCTCTCCTTCAAGCTGGCAGCGAGGCTGGCCATTCGCTCGGGCGTGTTGGAGTGCAAGCCGGCGCTCATGGAACCGATCATGACCGTCGAGATCCGGATCCCCGATGCCTACATGGGCGACGTGAACCGCGACCTCAACGGGCGTCGCGGTCACGTCCTCGGCATGGACACCCAGGACGGGTACCAAGTCATTACCGCCCAGGTGCCGCAGGCCGAGCTGTTCACGTACGCCACTGAACTGCGCTCGCTAACCGCCGGCCGGGGCACCTTTACCGCAACCCTGGACCACTACCAGGACGTGCCCCAGCACATCGGCGACAAGGTAATCGAGGCCCACCGAAAGGCCCAGGAAGCCGAGGAGCACTGAGCGGGAAGGCGGCGAATGACCGATCCGGACAATGACACAGGCTGGACCGCATCGCGCCCAACCGGTTTGCTTCGCCTGGGTCGCGGGCTAAGTCGGCACCTTTCGGAGTCCGGTCGCCCTGGTCCGAGCTGATCAGGAAGTCAGTCGTACAGCCTCCGCCAGGTCAAGGCGCCCTTCGTAAATGGCGCGCCCCACGATTGCGCCGACGCAGCCGATCGAGCGGACGGCGGCGATATCCTCCAGGGAAGAGACGCCGGCCGAAGCGATGATCTCGCCGCGGCCCAGACGAACCATCCGGCCAAGCAGTTCCAGGTCCGGGCCGCCGAGCAAGCCATCGCGATCGATCGCGGTGACGATGAAGGTCCGCGCCCCGCGGTCCGCCAGCGCGGCCAACGCGTCCTCCACAGGCACTCCCGCCGCGCCGGTCACCCATCCCTGGCCCACCGCCAGCCCGTCGCGAACGTCCAATGCAATACCGATGCGCTCTTCGCCAAAGCGCGCTACCAGCCGCTCCGCAAAATCGGGGTCGCGCAGCGCCGCGGTCCCGATCACCGCCCGCGCCGCGCCCGCGTCCAGGACGCTCGCCACCGCGGCGTCGTCGCGCAGCCCGCCGGCCACCTCGCACGCCACTCCCGGCCCCGCCGCCTCGACGATGCGCGCCACCACTTCCGTCTGGCGGCGGGCGCCGTCCCGGGCGCCGTCCAGATCGACCACGTGGATCCACCGCGCGCCGGCTGCCGCGAATGAGCGCGCGACCGCGGCCGGATCGTGGCCGTAGATGGTCTCGCGACCAAAATCGCCCTCGGCCAAGCGCACGACGTGTCCGCCGCGGAGGTCGATGGCCGGCAGCAGCGCGAAGCTGCTCGGTACACCCAGCTGATTGCGTATTACCATGCTACTATGCTACAACAGAGTTCGGAACCGAGGTTGAGGCGTTGACGATCGGCCCGGCGCCGACGCCGACTGAACGGCACCAGCATGAGGTACACGATGAGCGCTATGGAAGCCTGGCGCAACGAGGCGACAGCCGAGCTGCTCGAGGCCGTCCTGCGCCTCGAGTCGGCGGAGGAGGCATCGTCCTTCTTCCGCGACCTGTGCACCCTGGGCGAGCTGCACGACATGGCCCAGCGCTGGGCAGTGGTTCGGCTGCTCGACGCGGGCATGCATTACGCCGAGATCTCGCAGAGGACCGGCGCGAGTACCGCCACCATCACCCGCATTGCCCAGTGGCTCCACCACGGCGAAGGCGGCTACCTGCGCGCCCTGGAACGGCTCCGCGCCGCCGGCGGCGACTCCCCCACTCCCCCTACTGGAGACAAACCTCGATGACTCGCCGCCTCCGTCTGGCCATTCCCAATAAGGGCAGGCTTGTCGAGCCGACCGTGCAGTTGCTCAAGGATGCCGGGCTCGTCTTCGAAGCCGGCGAACGAGCCCTGGTGGCGCGCGTCCAGAACTTCGACCTGGACATCCTGTTCGTGCGGACCAACGATATCGTCGAGTTCATCGCGGACGGCGTAGCCGAACTCGGGATCACCGGGCTCGACCTGGTGGCGGAGGCCGGCCGGGACGTTGCCCAACTGCGTTTGCTCGGCTACGGCCGGTGCCGCCTGACGGCCGCCGTCCCCAACGACTCGCCCTACAAATGCGCCGCGGATCTGGCCGGCCTGAGGGTCGCCACCTCGCACATGTCCCTCACCAAGCGCTATTTCGCCGAGCGCAACATCGCTGTGGATGTCGTGCCCGTATCGGGCGCGGCAGAGGTTGCGCCGCGTCTCGGACTGGCCGAGGCCATCGTCGACCTGGTTTCGACCGGCTCCACGATGGTCGTCAACGGCCTGCGCCCGATCGAGGAGGTATTCGAATCGGAGGCGGTTCTGCTTGCGAATCCGGCTGCCCTTAGAGACAAGCCAGCCGTACTCGCGTCGTTCGAGACGATGTTGGGCGCCACCCTGGCGGCGCGCGACCGCAAGTACCTGATGATGAACGCCCCGGAGGAGAAGGCGGAGGAGCTGGAGGCGTTGCTGCCCGGTCTAGAGTCGCCTTCCGTCATCCCGCTGGCTCGCAAAGGCATGATCGCCATCCACGCCGTCGTGGAAGCGGACGCGGTCTGGTCGCTCCTTCCACGCCTCAAGGCAGCCGGCGCCTCGGGCATCCTCATTCTGCCCATCGAGAAGCTGGTCTCATGAGCACCCCGACTGTGCAGCTGCGCCGGCTGGACCTATCACGGGCCGCAACCGATCCGGCCGTTGCCGCGCAGGTCAAGGCCCTGGTGCGCCGCGGCGCGGTGCCGGATCCACGCGTTCGCGATGGTGCCCGAAGCATCCTCGCCGCGATCAAGAGCGGTGGCGACGCTGCCGTCCGCGACACCAACGCGAGTGTCGGGGGAGGTCGAGCGGACGGCTCGTTGCTCGTCCGGCGCGAGGAGATGGAAGTCGCCCGAGACGCGCTACCGCCGCGCATCCGGGCCGGGCTGGAGCAGATGATCGATAACATCCGCCGTTTCGCGGAGACGCAGCTACCCGAGACTCGCTTCACCACCATCGTGCCCGGCGTCGAGATCGAGCGGCGCTGGGTGCCGCTGGCGCGCGTCGGCGTCTATGCGCCGGGTGGTTCCGCGGCATACCCCAGTTCGCTGATCATGGGCGTGGTTCCGGCTCAGGTCGCCGGCGTGGCCCAAATCGTGGTCGCCTCCCCTGCCGATTCCGAGGGCGGACTAAATCAAACGCTGCTCGGCGCGGCGGGGCTGCTCGGCGTGGACGTGTTCATCGTAGCCGGCGGCGCGCAAGCGGTCGGGGCTATGGCATACGGCCTGCCCGAGGCGGGCGTGGAGCCGGTCGACCGCATCGTGGGTCCGGGCAACGCCTGGGTCACGGCCGCGAAGCTCGAGGTCTTCGGCGAATGTGGCATCGACCTGCCGGCCGGCCCATCCGAGGTCATGGTCGTGGCCGACGGCACCGCGGAGGCTATGCACGTGGCTGCAGATCTGCTTTCCCAGGCGGAACACGGCCCGGACTCCCCTGCCCTGCTCGTGACTTGGGACGCGGCCTTCGCAGCCACCGTGGAGCGCGAGCTGTCCCGGCAGTTGGATACCGCGGCCCGGCGCGCCATCCTGGAGCGCTCGCTGGCGAGTTGCGCGTTGATTGTGCTGGCGCCCGACCGGGACGCGGCCCTCGAATTCGCGAACAGCTACGCCCCGGAGCACCTCTCGGTGGTCGTGGCCGATGTCGAGGAGGCGGTGGCACGGCTGCGGAATGCGGGCTCGCTGTTCGTCGGCCCGTATGCGCCGGAATCCGCCGGAGATTATGCCTCTGGAGCGAACCACGTCCTGCCAACCGGCGGCTTGGCCCGATCCTGCGGCGCTCTCTCGACGGAGAGCTACGGCAAGTTCGTGCAGGTTCAGCGCATCAACCGCGACGGTCTGGCCGCGATCCGCGATGCCGTCGAGTCGATCGCCGAGGCCGAGGGCCTGATCGCCCACAAGAGAGCCGTCGAAGTCCGGTTCGAGGAGCTGGGGCGATGAATGCCACCGTCGCGACTTACGTCTGGGAGCCGACCACGGACGCGCTTGCCGCTCGCTACGGGCTGCCGCGCGAGGCGATCGTGCGCTTCGACGTGAATACCTCTCCCCTACCGCCGTATCTCGGCGACGTCCTCGCCGGGTCGTTCGACCCGCTTCTGTCCGAGTACCCCCCCAGCGATTACGCCGCTCTCGTGGCCGCGGCCGCCGACGCGTACGGCGTGGCTCCGGAGGAGGTTGTGCCGACCGCCGGCGCCGACGAGGCGCTGGACCTGACCGCTCGTGCCTTTCTGCGGGAGGGTTCCGTGGCGGTGGTCGCGACCCCGACATATGCCATATACCGGATCGTCTCGGAGCAGCGCGGCGCTCGCGTCGTCTCCGTCCCGCGGCTCGGTCCCGAGGGTGGGTTCGGGCTGGACATCCCTGCCCTGGCTGCCGCCACTCGCGCGACCGCGGCAGGCGTTGTGTGGCTGTGCGAGCCGAACAACCCCACCGGGGCGGTGGAGCCGCCGGAGCGCATCGCCGAGTTGCTTGCGGTCCTGGCCGCCGACGCCGCGGCCGTCGGCCGCGAGGCCCCGGCAGTGGTCGTGGACGAGGCCTACGCCGAGTTCGTCGGCCGATCGGTTCTGCCGCTGCGCGTCCAGTTCCCGCGCCTGGTGGTCGTCCGAACCCTGAGCAAGGCCCACGCCCTGGCCGGGATCCGCGTCGGGTTCGCCGTGGCTCGCCCAGAGACGCTCGCCCCGATCCTCGCTTACCGCGCTCCCGCGTCCGTGAGCACCGTCTCGGCTGCTATGGCGACCGCAGCACTGCGTCGCCCGAAACTGGCCGCCGCCAACGTTGCCGGCATCGCCGATCAGCGCGCCCGCCTGAGCCGCGAGCTGGACGCCATCGGCTGGCGACCCTATCCATCGCGGGTCAATTTCATCCTGATCCAGTTCGCGTCACCAGAGTCGGCCGCCGGCGCCGCTGAGTCGCTCCTTCGAGTCGGCCTCGTACCTCGCACATTCGACCTCGATCACTCGTTCGCAGATTGCCTTCGGCTGACCGTTCGGTCGGCATCGGAAAACGACCGTCTCATCAACGCAGCCAGGGAGATCCCCGCATGAGCGCCCAGATCGGTACCGTCGTCGAAGCCGGAGCCCGCGCCGCCACGGTTACTCGCAAGACTCGCGAGACGCAGATCACCGTCAACTTGCACCTCGATGGCAGTGGCGAAACGAAGATCGCGACCGGGGTCGGTTTCTACGATCACCTCTTGAACTCGTTGGCCCACCACGCCCTGTTCGACCTGGAGGTCGAGGCGACGGGTGATCTGGAGATCGATGAGCATCACACCGTGGAGGACGTGGCCCTCGTCATCGGCGCGGCCCTGGCCGAGGCCCTTGGCGATCGGTCCGGGATAGAACGGTTCGGCGACGCCTCCGTGCCCATGGACGAGTCGGTGGCCACGGCCGTGGTCGACGTCGGTGGCCGTCCGTACGCGGTCGTGGATCTGCCGTTCAAGGGCAAGCGCGCCGGCAAGATGCCGCTCCAGTTGATCCCGCACGTCTTCGAGTCGCTGGCTCGCACCGGCGGCGTGACGCTCAACATTCGCGGCCGTGGCAGTAACGATCACCATCTGGCCGAAGCCGCGTTCAAGGCCCTTGGGCGGGCCCTTCGACGCGCCGTCGCGGTGGACGCACGACGAGAGGGCCCTGCCTCCACGAAGGGCACGCTGGGCTGATGGCCGGCAAGCCGTTGCGGGTGGCCGTGCTCGATTACGGCGCCGCCAACATCGTGAGTATCAGCCAATCCCTTGCCGCCGTCGGCGCGGATGTCGTCCTGGCAGCGCATCCGGCGGAGTTGGGAGAGGCCGACGCCATCGTCGTGCCGGGCGTTGGGGCGGCCAAGCCGGCCATGAACCGGCTGCGTCAGCGTGGGTTGCTCGAGCCCATTCGGGCGTGGGTCGCGCAGGGCAAGCCAACGCTCGGAATCTGCCTTGGCTTCCAGCTGTTCTTCGATCGAAGCGACGAGGGCGACGCCCGAACGATCGGCCTGCTGCCGGGCGAATGTGTAGGCCTCGAGGCTGCGCCCACACTGCCGCATATCGGCTGGAACGCCGTCGAATATGTCCGCCCGAACCCGCTCTTCGAGGGCATCGCGGACGGCTCGTACTTCTACTTCGTCCATTCCTTTGCGCCCGTGCCGGCCGACGAGCGCATCGTGGTGGCGAGGACAACGCACGGCCGCCCATTCGTGAGCGCGGTCTCGTCCGGCTCGCTGGTCGGGGTCCAGTTTCACCCGGAGAAGTCCGCAGACGCCGGCTTGCGGTTCCTGGCCAACTTCCTGGCGTCCGCCGGCGCCAACAATGCTTCTCGCGCCGCCGAGGCCCGGTGATGCTCGCCCGTCGAGTCATTCCGTGCCTGGACGTGGCCAACGGTCGTGTGGTCAAGGGAACGCGCTTCGTGGATCTCACCGATGAGGGCGACCCGGCCGAGCTGGCCGCCCGCTACGCTCGCGAGGGCGCGGACGAAATTGTGTTCCTCGACATAACGGCGGCCCACGAGGGTCGCAGCACGATGCTGGACACGGTCCGGCGGACCGCCGGCCGGGCCTTCGTGCCGCTGACGGTGGGCGGCGGCGTGCGAACGGTGACCGAAATGCGAGACGTGTTGCGGGCCGGTGCCGACAAGGTGTCGTTCAACACCGCTGCCGTGGCGGAGCCTGCCCTTCTGACGCGTTGCTCGCGCCGCTTCGGCAGCCAGGCGGTGGTCTGCGCCATAGACGCTCGCCGCCTCCCGCGCGAGGAGGGAGCCGAGCAGGTCTGGGAAGTGGTCACGCACGGCGGGCGTCGGCAGACGGACCTGAACGCCATCTCGTGGGCCCTGCGGGTCGTGGAATTGGGCGCCGGCGAGCTGCTCATAACTTCTATGGATCGGGATGGCACCCGGAGCGGCTTCGACACGGAGCTGCTGGCCGCCATCGCCACCCGAGTGCGCGTGCCTGTGATCGCCTCCGGCGGGGCAGCGGGCCCGGCGGACTTCGTAACGGCCGTTCGGGAGGGCAAGGCGGACGCGGTCCTAGCCGCATCCATCTTCCATCGGCGTATGTACTCCATAGCGGAAGTCAAGGCGGCGATGGCGGCAGCGGGCTTGCCGGTCCGCCAGGTGCAGGAGGCAGTCGCGTGATACGCAAAGAGCCGATTCCGGATGAACTGGCCTGGGGACCGAGCGGCCTCGTTCCGGGCGTAGTCCAGGACGCCTCCGACGGCCGCGTCCTGATGGTTGCCTACGTGGACGCGGAGGCGTTGGGCGCCACGCTAACTACGGGCCAGGTCCATTTTCACTCGCGCTCGAGGGATCGGCTGTGGCGCAAGGGCGAGACCAGCGGCAACGTCCTGCGGTTGGTCGATATCTCGATCGACTGCGACGGCGACGCGCTTCTGTTCCAGGTACAGCCTACGGGCCCAACGTGCCACAGGGGCACGCGCAGCTGCTTCGACCCGGCCGGCACCGGGTCAGCGGCCGGCAACGGGTCAGCGGCCGGCAACGGGTCAGCGGATGGCACGGCGCCGGCAGCGGCGCCACAGGGATTTGAGTGGCTCGAGACCCTGTGGGCCACGATCGACGCGCGCGCCGACGGCGACCCGGCCGCCTCCTACACCGCAAGGCTGGTGGCTGGCGGGGCAGACGCCCCGGCCCGGAAGGTCACCGAGGAAGCGACCGAGGTGTTGATGGCCGCCAAGGACGATGCCGTTGCCGCGCCCGAGCGCCGCGTTGCCACCCGCGATGCCCTGACCGGTGAGGTCGCCGATCTCCTTTACCACACCCTCGTAGTCTTGCGGGAGCGCGGTCTACCGCCCTCGGCAGTCATCGCCCGCCTCCGGGACCGCCACCGGCCCTAGGGTGCGGCCTTCGCGTCAGCTCGTGAGCCGACCGATGCGGACGCTCTTTTTGCCGGCGCGCAGAACCAGGTAGCGACCTGCGATCGCGGCCGGCACGGCATCGTCCGCCGCCTTCACCCGCTCATCGTTGATCGACAGGCCGCCCTGCGCCATGGCTCGGCGGGCATCGCCGTTGGAGGCGTATAAGCCGGAGACGATCGCCAACCGCAGCGCTCCGCCGCTCACGTCTTGGGCCGTGTAGTCGAAGCCGTCCATAGCCTCGTACAGCCCGGCGAGCAGCTCGAGGTCGCGAATCGGCTCACGCGAGAAAGCCGCCTCGCCGATCCGCACGGCCTTGCGGGCCGCATCCTGGCCGTGCACCCGAGCGGTTAGGTCGAAGGCGACGGCCTTCTGGGCGACGCGTGTCTCCGGGTGGGCTGCCTGCCGCGCCTCCAGCTCCTCGACCTTCTCTCTACCGAAGAGTGTGAAGGTGCGCAGGTACTTGCCGACGTCGCGATCGTCCGCGTCCAGCCAGTACTGGTAGAAGTGAAATGGGCTCGTTCTGCCAGAATCGAGCCAGACGCTGGTGCCCGCGGCGGTCTTGCCAAACTTGGCCCCGCTGGAATTGGTCAGCAGCGGGTAACTCAGGCCGTAGCCCAAGTCTTGGCCATCGCCGGCCCCGAATTCCTTTCGGATCAGCTCCAGACCGGCGGTGATATTGCCCCACTGGTCGGCCCCGCCCATCTGCAACTCCACGTCGGCGGCGCGGTATAGGTGCAGGAAGTCGGCTGCCTGCAGGAGCATGTAGCTGAACTCGGTGAAGCTGAGCCCGGCCTCGAGTCGGATCTTGACCGAATCCTTTGACAGCATGTACGGCACGGTTAGGTGCTTGCCGATGTCTCGCAGGAAGCGCAGCAGCGAATAGGAGCTCAGCCACTCGTAGTTGTCCACCAGTTGAGCGCCGCGCGGGCCCTCGAAATCGAGGAACTGCCCGAGCTGAGACTGGATCCCGACGACGTTCTCCTCCACCGTCGATCGGCTCAGCAATAGCCGTTCGGCGGATCGGCCGGACGGATCCCCGATCATGGCCGTACCGCCGCCGACCACAACGATCGGGATGCCACCGGCGCGCTGGAGGTGGATCAAGCCGAAGATCGGCACCAAGTGGCCGAGATGGAGCGAAGGTCCGGTTGGGTCGAAGCCGTTGTAGCCCTTGATTGTCTCGCCGGTAGCCAGGCGCTCGACCAGACCCTTGCTGTGCTGGTGCACCATGCCGCGCCAGGTGAGCTCATTCAACAGGCCCGCCAGCCCGCCCTCGATGGTTTCCCCGTCTGTATCGCCGGCTGTTGTCATGCCTGGATCTGCTCCTCGCTCCGTCACACCCCGACGTGGCGTCCCGTCCGAACGCCTGGTGGCCCGGGGGAGGACCATCTGTCCACCTATGCTATCTTGCGAGCCGCCATGAAGACCAGCCTAGCCCGCCGCCAGCGCCGTCGGCGCACCGGATCAGCCAACCGCAAGGGTGGAGGATCGGCGGGCCGCATTGCCGTAATCCTGCCCATGTTCCTCCTGGTCACGTTCATGGTGTCCGGTCTGGTGGCGTTCGTGGGTGCCGTGGAGGTCTACTCGGGCTACAGCCGAGACCTCCAGGATCCCAAGGGACTTCTGCAGAACCTCCCCTTCAACCAGCAAACGGTTCTGTACGACCGAACTGGCACCATCGAGCTGGCCCGCTACGGCTCCGAGAACCGGCGCGTTCTGACGTTCGCGGACATCCCGAATTCCGTCCTCGATGCCGTCACCACCGCCGAGGACAAGACCTTCTGGACGAACAGCGGCTTCGATCCTCGCGCCGTCCTCGCCGCCGTTCAGGACGCCATAGGCGGCCATGCCCGCGGAGCCTCGACGATCACCCAGCAGCTGGTGCGGGTAGCGCCTGGCCTCCTGCCGCCCACCACGAGCACCGTCGATCGAAAGATCAAAGAAGTTATCCAGTCGATACGCCTGACCGACGAGTTCCCGGGGGAAGAGGGCAAGAAGGCGATCATCACCGACTATCTAAACCTGAACTTTTTCGGCAATCAGAGCTACGGTATCGCGGCGGCCGCACAGGGCTATTTTGGCGTGACCGACCTGCGGCAGCTTACGATAGCCCAGGCTGTGATTCTGACCGGCCTGCTGCAGGCTCCCTCGGCATACGACCTAATGGCCAATGCCGTCCAACTCGACGATGGGACTCTCGTCGTCTCTCCCAGCCAGCCGATCGTTCAGCGCCGCAACGAGATCCTCGGGGACATGCGCAAGAACCAGCGCGACGGGTTGCTGCGAGGCACCTACACGGACGCGGCCCTAACCGCCGCCGAGTCCGAGACGGTCATTCTGCATCCACAGACTCAGTCACCGAACATCGCCCCCCATTTCGATCTGCAGGTCCGCCAGCAGCTGGCCGACCTGTTGTGCGGTCAGGGAACGGATCCGCTCGATTGTGAAGCGGTGGACACCGGCGGCTACAAGGTCGTGACGACCCTGGACACCAAGATGCAGGCCTCGGCGGAAAAGTGGCTCAAGGCCTACGTTTTCGGTCCAAATCAGGCCAACAAGGCGGACGACATCGCCTACCTGGCGGCGCTCGGAATAACCGCCAAGAGCGATTCCTACAACTACTCTCGGATCATCGGGCCCAGTTCGACCAGCAGCGTCGGGCTGCGAAACGGCAACATGCACAACGGCGCCCTCATCGCCGTGGATTACCGCACCGGGCAGGTGCTCGCCTATGCCGGCAGTGCCGGCTTCTACGAGAAGCCCGTGAAGGATCCCAACAAGAACGGCCAGAACTACTTCGATCCGCAGTTCGACGTGCTTTCGAGCGGCATCGGACGGCAGCCGGGTTCCGCCTTCAAGCCGATCAACTACCTGATCGGGATCCAGGATCGCAGCATCACGGCTGCCTCTCTGCTCATGGATGTCGCCACCAACTTTGGGGGCGGGTACACACCCCATGACGCCGACGGCTACGAACGAGGTCCGGTACGCGTTCGCGAAGCCCTCCAGTACTCGCTCAACATACCCGCCGTGAAGGCGGCCGCAATCAGTGGCGTCCAGCATGAGATCGATCGATCCAAAGACTTTGGCCTGGTCTTCCCGGCCAACGCCAAGCCCGGAGTTTCGATTGGCGTCGGTACGGTTGAGGTTCACCCGGCCGATCTTGTGTCCGCTTACGGCGCCATTGCCGACGGGGGCGCTCTGGTACCGCGGTCGATGGTCCTCTCCATCCAGGACTCCAAGGGCGTAACGGTATGGTCTGCCCCGGACCCCAATGCCACCGCAACCCGCCCAGCGACGCCCCAAGCCGCCTACGTGGTTACCAGCATCCTGGCCGGCAACACGGATCCGTCTCAAAACAACTGGTGGAGCCAGTACAAGATCATGTCTGGCAAGACTCGGCGCCCAGCGACACTAAAGACGGGAACGAGCGACCAGACCGAGGATCTCTTTGCCGTCGGCTATGTCGCACCGCCCACGGACCCCAACGGGCCGGCAATTGTGGCCGGGGTCTGGGCGGGCAACAGCGACCGCGCCGCCGGCCACAGCGTGATGTCGCTCGAGTTGGCGGCCCCGATGTGGCACGCATTCATGCAGGACGTAACCGCGGGCACCCCCGTCACGAATTTCAAGCAGCCCAACGGCGTAACCTGGGCAAGGGTCGATGCCAACAGCGGCATGGTTCCCGGCCCCTTTACCACCCAAACGGTCAACGAAGTCTTCATCAATGGCACCGTTCCATCTCAGGCCGACAACACCAAGGTGCCGGTCGATGTCGACACGGTTACGAACACGCTGTGGACGTACGACTGTCCCGGCATCAAGGACACAAAGGGCTTCCTGGACCTGAGCCAGATCGATTCGGGCGGCGATCCCCTATCGCAGACGTTCCAGAAGTACGACCAGATCTGGATCGCACGAGCCAAGACGGGCGTCGGTAGACGCGGCGGCCCCAACAACGGCGCCACGATGTACTTCTACCAGACCGGCTTCTGGTACCCGTACAAGAATGGCTGGGGAGCGCCGTTCGCGCCCACCACGTCCTGTACCGCCAACACCGGCAGCCCGCCGCCGCCCACGCCTACGCCGCTGCCAAGCGCCGTTCCGACACCAACCCCGGTGCCCACGGCGCACACCACGCCCCCGCCCATTAGTTCTCCCAAGCCGTCAGCCGTGCTTCCGCTCGGGCCGCTGCTCGGTGTGCTGGCTGGGCTTTCCGGTCGACGCTACCGCATGATCCACCGAGGCCGGAACTAGGTCTTACGGGATTCGTCGGCCGGAGGCGACCTGATCGAGAGGGCTCGGAACCGTGCTCTACGGCTCTACGAACGGACTGGTTTCCAGCTCGTCGGCCGCGACGGTGATCGGCTGACAATGGTCAAGCCGCTCGGAGCTAAGTCTCGCGGGGACCGATCTTCGACCAGCGTCCACGGCGAAGGATCGTCCGGGCGAGGTCCAGGGCAGCGTCCAGCTCCGGCAGGCGCAGCGCCCGACTCCAGGCCGCATAGGCGGCCATGCCGGCGACGCCCGCAAGCCCCAATTCCAGCACGAGAGCTGGAACCGACACCGACCCGCGGGTGATCGCTGAGACGAGGCGGTCGATGGTGAATGCGGCCCCGGAGGCAAGGGCCGCGCCGGGCGCAATTTGGGCCGCCCTCCTCAGGATGGGAGCCAGGTCGAAGCCGACACGCCGTTCCATCAGGAACAGCAGCAGAACAACTTCCGCCCATGCCCCGAGTCCCATCGCCAGGGCCAAACCCTGCAGCTCGAAGAACGGAAAGAGGATCAAAGCCGCAACCACGTCCACGGCAACGGCCAGGAGGGCGGCCATTACTGGGGTGCGGGTGTCCTTGCCGGCATAGAAGATCGGCGCGAGCAGGGCGATCAGGACGTGGGCGACCAGGCCGACGAGGAGGATAACGAAGACGGCGGTTGTGTTGGCGACGGCGGCGGCGTTGAATTCCCCGTGCTGCCACAGGAGCGTCATCCCCGGCGTGGCCAAAACTAACATGAAGCCCATGAGCGGCACCACGAGCCACAGCAGCAGCCGCAGCGACCGATCCACCAGCCGGCTGAACCGCTCGGTGTCGCCCCGGGCGATGGCCTGGGCGAGTGGCGGCAGCAGCACGATTCCTAGCGGCACGCCGATCAGTCCAACCGGGATTTGAAGCGTAACGAAAGCCGTAGTCCAGTAGTTGATCGGCCCGTGCTTGTCCGGCATGAACGAAAGCAACGACGCGTAGACGAAGAAGACGATCTGTGTAACGCCGAGGCCGAAAGCTCGCGGCGCCATGAGGCGCAGGGTTTCACGGACGGCCGGGTCGTGGAGGGCGAGGACCGGCCGGTACATGGCGTGGCGCAGGACCGACGGCAGCTGCGTGGCCACGTGACCAGCCGCGCCCAGGATCACACCCAGCACCAGGGCCCCAACGCCCAAGAACGGCGTCAGGACCAGCGCCGCGACGATGATCGACAGGTTGTAGACGTTGGGGGCCATCGCCGGCGGCCCGAATATGCCCAGGGAGTTGAGCCCCGCGGTCATGACGGCCCCAACGGCCAGCAGGACCGGCGAGAGGAGCAGCCAGCGCGTCAGTTCGGTTGTGAGGTGCTGCTGGTCCAACCCGCCGCCAGGATCGACGATCGTCGCCACCAGGAACGGCGCCAGGATCCATAACAGCACCACCATGGGCACCAAGGCCAGGACCATCAGGTTCGTGATCGTGCTCACCAGCCGACGGGCCCGCTCCATCTCACCGTGGGCCAGCAATTCCGAAGCGACCGGCACGAGCGCCGAACCGACGGCGCCGGCGGCCACGAGCTGGAACAGCGTGTCCGGCACCCGAAAGGCGAAGTTGAAGGCCGCCAACTCGGAACTGCCGGCTCCGAATTCGGCGTTGAGGACACCCGTCCGGACGAAGCCGAGGACACGGGACAGCACCACGCCCACTACCACGACCACGCCAGCCAGCGCGATCGCCCGTCCCTGCAGCCGCCCGCCAGCGGAATCGGACAGGTCTGGCGCGGCAGTATCCCCGGAAAGGAAGATGTCTTCGGAAACCGCGCCCGAGGCCGCGCTGGTCAGGCCGATGCGGTCCTCGCGCGGGCTGAACCCTCGGGAGCGGGGCGAGATTCGGCGGCGCGACGGCCCGTGGCTCATCGGAATCGGCTCATCGGAGGCGCCGCAGGAGCCGCCACGCGGCGCCCATAACGGGATTCGGCGAGTACTCGTGGGCCCGAACGCGGACCTGGGGAACGGCACCGAAGCGGCGCTTGAACAGGAAGAGGTTCCACAGCGGATGGGTCTCGTCCTGGGGCACGCCCGGCGCGTCGTGGGTGTCGACGCCTCCCATGTCGTAACCGCTGAAACCCGATGCGGCCGCCCAGCGGATGATCTCCCACTGCAGCAGGTGGTTGGCCCGGGTGCGACGCATGTCGGCGTCGTCGCGGGATCCGGCGGCGAAGTACGTCAGCAGGTGGCCGCATCGCAGCACCAGCGCGCCGGTCTCCCGCCGGCCCTCGACCCCGGCAAACCACAATCCCGCCACGTCCGACTCGCCCAGCCGGCGCCACTGCTCCATGGCGTAGTGGCGGTCGCGCACGATGAATCCCTCGCGTCGGCCGGTGGCGGCATGCATCTCGAAGAATTCGGCCGTTGCCGACTCACGGTCAGCCGGGTCCGTCATGTTCACGTGCTCGACCGTCACGCCCGCCTTGCGTGCTCTGTTGATGTCGTAGCCGGTGGTGTGGCCGAGCTTTGCCCTCTGCGCCTCCTGGGAGGCCTCCAGAGGCACGATCATGGCGGTACGGGAAACCTGCACGTCTCGCGCCGCCCGATGGAACCCGGCGGCGCCCAGAACCCCGGACAGGGCGCTCCCCTCCTCCCAAACCGGGTCCACCGTGACTGTCACGGCATGGCGGCGGGCCGCTATCTGGCGGAGTCCGGCAAGCGCCGCCGCCGCTGCGTCCGGTGAAGCGTCCAGCAGGACAGGGCCGTGGGGCGAATATTGGACCCGCAACCGACCCAGCGGACCCGGCAGGCGGCGAACCAGGGCCCGCTCTTGGATATAGGCGACGGCAACGGGTCGTCCGTCAGTCTCGAAGACGTATCGCAGCGGCGTCCAGGCCAGGCCTCGTTTGAGTTCACCCCAGGCATGAGACTGAAAAGCGTCACCGAGCTGGGATCGCACGGCCAGGGCATCCCAATCGGCGGCAGCCCAAGCCGACGCGTCGATCACGGCGACACGGCTCGCGGCAGCGACGACCGAGAACCGACCAGCGCCTGAGTTCACCCACACCTCCGCCAATCGGCGCGCCATCCGGTCGCGCTCGTCCGCCATATCGATTGTCGCAGACGGAACGATGCTCGTGGCGCGCCTCACATCGAGACGATGGTGGCTCCGTCCCCGCCTTCGCCCCGACCGCCGGCGCGCCACGACTTGACGAGCGGGTGCCCAGACGAGTGATTGCGCACCGCATCGCGAAGGGCGCCGGTGCCCATGCCGTGAATGATCGTGGTCTGTTCCAGGCCGGCCAGGGACGCGTCGTCGAGATAGCGATCCAGGACTTCCAGCGCTTCTTCCACCGTGGCGCCGCGAAGGTCTAGAGAGGAGGCAACGGTGCGGGCTCGCTCGAGTTGTAACCGCGCGGCGCTGCCGGAAGCCAGGGACAGACTGCCCGCCCCGGCGAACGATCCTTGGCTGGAACCCGACCCTCCGCCTGGTGGTTCCAAGTCCCCGCCGACGGCCAACTCCAGGTCATCGACCGAGACGGTGATGCGCATCCCGCCTGCCTCTAGGGTTGCCCTGCGTCCGCCCTTCTCCAGCGCGGCGATGCGGCCCTCCCAACCGGCGGTCCTGTTACGAGCCCGCATGCCGGTCCGCCATGCGACCGGGGCGCTGGAGGAAGCGGGACGGGGCGGCTCCGGTTCGCCCGCCGGAAGTCGTTCCAGCTGGGCGCCGACGTGGGCCAGATCCTCGTCCAGGCCCTTCTGGGTGACGGCCTCGCGCTCCAGCTTTCGCCGGATGCCGCGCACGTCGGCGCGGATCTCGTCGAGGAGCCGCTCGGCCTGGTCACGAGCAGCCTTGACGGACTCGTCACGCTCATGCCGCGCCCGACGCCGCTCGTCTTCGGCGGATGCCAGGGCGGCGCGAGCGCGTTCTTCAGCGACGCGCGCCTGAGCGAGCGCCTCGGCGGTCTCCAGTTCAGTGGTCCTGATGGAGGCGAGAGTGTCCTCGAAGGCTTGCTGCTCGTCGGTGAGTCGGGATCGGGCGTCGGCGACGATTGCCGCCGGCAAACCGAGCCGCTCGGCGATCGCGAACGCCTGGCTCCGGCCCGGTAAGCCGATCGACAGCCTGTACGTCGGCCTCAACGTCTCAACATCGAATTCCACTGAGGCGTTGCGGGCCTGGGGCGTGGTGTGGGCGTACAGCTTCAATTCGGCGTAATGGGTTGTCGCGCCGATCAGCGCCCCAGCACGGATGAAGTAGTCAAGCAGTGCTTGGGCCAGGGCGGAGCCCTCTGTGGGATCTGTGCCCGCGCCCAGCTCGTCCAGGAGAACGAGAGTGTTCGGGCCGGCGGCGTCCACGATTCGCACGATCGATCGCAGATGGCCGCTAAAGGTGGAGAGCGATTGGGCGATCGACTGCTCATCTCCGATGTCGGCCAGCACGTTGGCCAGTACCGGCAGCCTGGTCCCGGCGTCGGCTGGGACGTGTAGTCCAGACTGATGCATCAGCGCCAGCAAGCCGAGTGTTCGTAGCGCCACCGTCTTGCCGCCGGTGTTCGGCCCGGTTATGAGGATCGCCGTGTACTCGCCGCCGAGG
>JANYJG010000145.1 GCA_025358515.1 Chloroflexota bacterium | reverse complement strand
GTGGTACCTCGATGGGGCCAACTACTTCACCCTCCTCGCAACGGCCGTTGACGCCACGACTTGGGCCAACGCGGTCGACCACCCCTTCTTCATCATCTACGACCTGGCCATGGGCGGCGGCTTCCCCGGCGCCTTCGGCGGCGGCCCGACGGCAGCGACCGTCTCGGGCGCTTCGATGAACATCGACTACGTCGCGGTATACAACAAGGCCCCGGGCGGCGGTGGCGGGGACACGACTCCACCTTCGGTGCCCACGGGGCTCACTGCGTCCGGGACGACCTCAAGCGCCACGACGCTCTCGTGGGGAGCTTCCACGGACAACGTCGGCGTCACGGGCTACGACGTCATCCGGAACGGCGCGACGGTCGCGACGGTCACGGGTACCTCGACGACCCAGACCGGCCTGGCCGCCTCGACGGCCTATACGTTCCAGGTGAAGGCGCGCGATGCTGCCGGCAACCTGTCGGCTGGTTCCAACACGGTTAGCGTGACGACCCTCGCCGGAGGCACCAACATCGCGCAGGGCAAGCCAACGACGGCTTCCTCGATTGAGAACGCCGGCACGCCTGCCGTGAACGCCACGGACGGCAACGCCGGGACGCGCTGGTCATCTGCCTTCAGCGATCCGCAGTGGATCCAGGTCGACCTCGGCCAGTCCTACGACATCACAAACGTGGTCCTCAACTGGGAAGCTGCCTACGGCAAAGCCTTCCAGATCCAGACCTCGAACGACGCCACTAACTGGACGTCTATCTATTCGACCACGACCGGGACGGGCGGCGTGCAGACGCTGAACATCACCGGCAGCGGTCGCTACGTTCGGATGTACGGCACCGCCCGCGGGACGGGCTATGGCTACTCACTCTGGGAGTTCGCCATCCAGGGCACACCTAGTGGCGTGATCGGCAACCTGCTCTCGCAGGGCAAGCCGACGACGGCTTCCTCGATTGAGAACGCCGGTACGCCTGCCGTGAACGCCACGGACGGCAACACCGGAACGCGCTGGTCCTCGGCCTTCAGCGACCCGCAGTGGCTCCAGGTCGACCTCGGCGCCACCCACTCGATCAACAAGGTGGTCCTCAACTGGGAAGCTGCCTACGGCAAAGCCTTCCAGATCCAGACCTCCAACGACGCCACCAACTGGACTTCGATCTACTCGACCACGACCGGGACGGGCGGCGTGCAGACGCTGAACATCACCGGTAGCGGCCGCTACGTCCGGATGTACGGCACCGCCCGTGGCACCGGCTACGGCTACTCACTCTGGGAATTCCAGGTTTCCGGCAGCTAGTTTCGAGACCACAAGTGGGGCGGGCGTCGTCGGACGCTCGCCCCACTTTCGTTACCCAGGCGGCGCCATCGAGTCCCACCCCGAGACGAGGGCGGTGACGAGCTCGACGCATATCGCCTAGCCGCGCTACGGGCAAGGCTGGGATCCGGGACCGGGATAGGATCTGGGGACCTCAGGCTGCCCCGGCCAGCGCAGCGGCCATCCAGCTCGGCACGACGATCCGGAATGTGATTGCAGCATGTGGACGTCGGCGCGGGAGTCGTCGCCACGCACCGATCTGCAATGGTCGCAGCTTGCCCGAAGGTTGCTAGCCGCCGCGCTGCCGCCTTGTGACCGCAGCACGATGTGGTCCGAGGCGGCCACGGTCCGGTCTTTTTGGAGTGGGCGCTGATGCGCTTCGTGCGCCGTTGGGAGATCGATGCGGATGCGGCCAGGACCGGGGGCAAGAACCTTGCCACGGGCGTCCTGAGGCGACTGATCGACGGCGTCGCTGCGAGCAAATTGAATCGCACCGCTATACGGGCCGCGGCACGCACCGAATCTAGTACTACACGTGTCAGTACTCTCGTGTTAAGTGAACGGTTCCCCAGAGCGTAGAGTGGCTGCCACGGATCGCGGCTGATTCAATGCAGGGCTGATCCAACGCAGGAAGGAACAGAGCATATGCATGCACAACCAGCGCGGCGTCTCCGGATGCTGGCGCTTACTCTCGCCGTTGGCCTTGTCGGCAGTGTCGTCGGCCTGGGCGGTAGCGCATTCGTGAACGCGCCCCTC
>JANYJG010000139.1 GCA_025358515.1 Chloroflexota bacterium | reverse complement strand
GAACCCTCTCGCGAAGCTCGGAATCCTGACTGATGATCTTCTGGCTGCCCTGATGGACGACTTGGGCAAGCGCCAGATACGCGAGCAGGGCCGCACCGGCCACCAGTCCCCAGGCCACGAATTGGTCGTGGTTGACCTCAGCCTCGAGCTCGTCTGGCCGCTGATACAGCTCGGCGACGGCGATGATCAGCGACGACCGGTTGGCCCGGATTGGGAGGTAGATCTCGAGCAGGTGGCTCCATTGCTGCCGCTCGTAGAGGTTTTCGGGATCGGTCAGATTGCTGATGTCACCTGTGACGACGCCCTGCGCCGCCTTCCCCCGGTCGCCGTCCATGGCGAACTTGCGGCCCATCAGTTCGGGATTGGGGCTATACAGGATTCGTCCGTCAGTGGACCAGATGCGGAAGGCGACGATCTGCTGGCGGACAAGAGAGTTGGTGAGGAGCGACTGGAGCGAGTCAATCTCGGGCTGAGTAAGACTGGGGCTGCCGGCCAGCGACTGCAACTCCGGCGCGACGAAGCTCTCGACGTATAGCGCGGTCACCGAGGTAGTGCGGTTGATGGCGCTTGTCTCGATCAGCTGGCCCAGAACCCAAGCCACCGTCGCTCCACCCACGACGACGACGGCCAGGCTCACGAGTAGGAAGCGGCGCGCCAGAGACAGGTGAGCCAGGGCAGGTCGAAGGCGCCTCATTCTGTGGCCCGCCCTGGCGCGGATCTTGCCAACGAGACTAGCCGCCTTATCTCGGAGCACGGTCTCCTCCGGTGTCTTGGTTGCTGGTAATTGTAGGAGGGGGCTGGACCGACCGGAATGGATATGGACCTGAGCCCGTGCCCGCATCAGACCAAGGTCCGTTCGTCTTTGGAACCCGGGGCCGTGGCGCCCGCTCAGGAGGGGAGCCACCTTGTTCTTAGCGGAGATACCGCAATACAGATCGAACAAACCGAGGTTCTTCAAATGAACAGACCGAACTTTACGAGGACGTCCATCGGGGTCGCCGCCGGCCTTTTCCTCATCGCGGCGGTGGTCGGGGCATGCAGCAGTGCTGCCACAGCCCCGCCGACGCAAGTCGTAGCCGGCGCGACGCAAGCTCCAGCCGCAGCGACGCAAGTCGCAGCTGCCACCCCTGTGTCGGCCGGTGCCGCGGTAACGCTCCTTGCCAAGGCCATCGGTAGCCAGACCCTTCTGGTTGCGGGCGTCAACGGGATGACGGTCTACACGTTCACCAAAGACACAGCCGGCAGCGGAGCCAGTGCCTGCACCGGCGGCTGCCTGACGAAGTGGCCGGCCGTGATGGTTGCCGCCGGAACGGCGCCCACTGCGGGCGATGGAGTTTCAGGGACGCTCGCAACGATCAAGCGCTCCGACGACGGAACCCTCCAAGTCACCTACAACGGCCTGCCGCTCTACTTCTTCCAGGGCGACAAGGCACCCGGCGACACCAACGGCAGCTACCCCAATTGGAACCTCGTCAAGCCCTGACAGTCCAACCCGGACGAGTCCGTGGACACGGACTCGTCCGGGGCTTTTCCCTGTAAAGGTCGACACCATGACCACGAAACTTGCTACGGCTGGCGGGCGATTCCGCCGAAGGCGGAACCTGCTGGTGGTCGTCGCCATCTTCGTGGTGGCCGCGATTGCAGCCGGCGGCTACGGACTCTGGTACATCCTCATCGGAGCCACGGCTCCGGCAGCGGTGAGCGAGGCATCCCAAGTGATCCCCGACGGCGTCTCGGTTCCTGCGCCTGCCACTTTCGACGGCTCCTGGCAGGTCAACCAAAGCCTCGGCTCAATCAAGGACTTCAGTTCATCCTGGGTCGGCTATCGCGTCAAGGAGCAACTTGCGGGTGTGGGCGGCCACACCGCCGTCGGCCGAACTCCTAAGGTGACCGGATCGCTGACTCTCGGCGGATCGACGGTGAGGGCCGTCTCGATAACCGCCGACCTCACGGCTCTGGCCAGCGACGATTCCCAGCGAGACGATCAGCTCCGCCGCCAGGCAATCAAGACGGATAGCTTCCCAACGGCGACCTTCACCCTCAACGGTCCGATCGACCTTGGAGCGTTGCCGGCTGACGGAAAGACCATCTCCGTCAGCGCCACCGGCAGCCTAACGATCCACGGCACCACCAAGAGCGTCCAGGTATCCCTTCAGGCGCAACGGCGAGGCGGGATTATCGCAGTCGCCGGCTCGCTGCCGATCGTCTTCACCGACTACGGCTTCTCGGGTCCGAATTCCTTCGCGGTTGTGTCGGTCAACGATAACGGGCTGATGGAACTCCACCTTCTCTTCACCCACGTCTGATCAGCTGACGAGATCTCCTAAGACCGGGATCCCGTGCGTTCCAAAGGCACCAACGGGTCAAGGGATTGTCTCGGCGCCGATGGCGCCCAACTCGGCCGCCCGCCGCGTATCCCGGATGGCAACGCCGCCCCGCCACCGCACTGAGGGGGACAGCCTGCCGCCGGTCGAGATCGACAATCCGATCCTGAACTCGCCGTCCAGCGAGCCGGCGCGCCATTTCCGGGCCCGTATCCTCGGCCGGTGTTGGAAGAGACAGTCGAAGAAGGAACCTGGTGTCGCACGCTAATGCTCGGCTG
>JANYJG010000073.1 GCA_025358515.1 Chloroflexota bacterium | reverse complement strand
ATGCGGATGGATATCCTCGAATTCGGAGCCCCGAGCAGTGGGATGCCGGGCGGCTCTGAAGAGGCGCTCCATGTGTTCGTTAGGATGCTCTTCTCTTGCTTGGTCGATGCGGACTCCCTCGACACGGAGGCTTTCTCCGAGCCGGACCTATCGAGCCGTCGCGAGGGTTGGGCGGGTCTAGCAGAGATCGAAGCCAGACTGGCCCATGCGATGACGAACTTCCCGCGGGAAGGCCCCGTGAACGAGGCCCGCTGGCAGGTACGTAATGAGGTGATGGCCCATGCGTCTGAATCGCCCGGCTTCTTCTCCCTGACGGTCCCAACGGGCGGCGGCAAAACGCTCACATCGCTTTCCTTTGCCCTCGCTCATGCGCGCGCGAATGGGCTCCGTCGCGTGATTTATGCCATCCCGTATCTGAGCATCATCGAGCAGACAGCGGATACCTTCCGCGAGCACATCGGGGCCCACGCCGTGCTCGAGCACCACAGCAGCCTCGATCCCGAGACTGCGGACGAACGTGGGCTTCTGGCCGCCGAGAACTGGGATGCACCAATCGTTGTCACGACCACTGTCCAGCTGTTCGAGTCGCTGTTCGCGTATAAGCGAGGTCGCTCCCGGAAGCTCCACAACATCCCCGGCAGCGTGATCGTGTTGGACGAAGCTCAGCTTCTTCCGCCGGACTTCCTGGACCCAATCCTCTCGATCCTTCGGGTTCTGGTCGCAGGGTATGGGGTATCGGTTGTGCTGTGCACGGCGACGCAACCCGCGCTGGCCAGTGCCGAGCGCTCCGGCCGCAAGTTCAAAGGGCTCGACGGAATTCGAGACCTGGTGCGAGACCCCGGTAGTCTGGCGACGCAGTTGGACCGTGTCTCGGTGGAGTGGCCTGGTGATATTCGAGCCCGATCCTCCTGGGAAGATGTCGCGGCGGACTTGCTCCGGAATCACCAAGTTTTGTGCGTTGTCAACACCCGGGCCGACGCCAGCGCGCTGAGTGCGCTCGTGCCGGATTCCGTTCACCTGTCCGCGTCCATGTGCGCCGAACATCGGGCGAAGAAGCTAGCCGACATCAAAGACCGGCTGAAGGCGGGCGCCGAGATTCGGGTCGTCAGCACGCAGCTGATTGAGGCGGGCGTGGACATTGACTTTCCCGTCGTGTACCGGGCCCTGGCAGGTCTCGATTCGATCGCCCAGAGCGCCGGCCGGTGCAACCGCGAGGGGAAACTGTCGCGGGGGCGGGTAGTCGTCTTCGTTCCCCCAAGATCCAGTCCCAAGGGACACCTCCTGCAAGGAGAACAAGCCACGGTGAGCCTTCTGGCGGCTGGCCTTGCTCGATCTATGCCTTTCCGGCCTGAGGGTTTCCGGCGCTACTTCGACCTCCTGTATGGGACGCTTCCGACACTCGACAGGGCGGGAATTATGCCGCTGCTGACAGCGGGAGCGCGGGATGCCGAAATGAGCCTGAGAACGGCGGCCGGGAAGTTCCAAATGATCGACGACGCGGGTACGACCTCCGTCCTCGTGCCCTACGAGCGTGGCGCGGAGATGATCCGCCGGCTCGAGCGATCGGGGCAGCCGGACCGCGATCTCTTGAGGCGTCTCCAGCGTTTCGCGGTGGTTCTTCACGAGCGCGAATTCAGAAGTCTGCTGGCAGTCGGCGGCGCGCGAGAGATCGTTACGGGCATCTTTGCCGTCGAGCCGGACCGCTACGACGACCGACTGGGTGTGGTCGTTGGCGACGCCTCAATTGCATCCGACCTAGTGGGCTAATGGAGGTGCACATGGCCAGTCTGTGCCTCGAAGTTCGAGGCGACTACGCGTGCTTCACGCGACCGGAGCTCAAGGTGGAGCGTGTTTCGTACGACGTGATGACGCCGTCGGCGGCCCGGGCAGTGTTCGAGGCCGTGCTCTGGAAGCCAGCGATTCGTTGGGAAGTGGACAGGATCGAAGTCCTGCGTCCAATCGAGTGGTCGTCGATTCGGCGCAACGAGGTCGGCTCGAAGATTCCGACTCGCTCGGTCGAGACGGCTATGCGAGGCACCGAGCCGCTTCGCGCCTTCTATTCGGATGACGATCGTCAGCAACGCGCCAGCGTCGTGCTGCGCGACGTTTCGTATCGCGTGTGGGCCCGGATTGCTCTCAGTGACAAGGCTGCTTCGGGTGACAACGCCATCAAGTACGTGGAAATGTTCCGGCGGCGGGCCAAGAACGGGCAATGCGTTAACCAGCCCTATTTGGGCTGTCGCGAGTTCGCTTGTAGCTTTGAGCTTGTCGAGGATGCTGGGTCGCGCCCGGCAGCTATAGCGGAGTCTCGCGAGCTCGGCATCATGCTTTACGACCTGGATTTCGCCAACCCCGCGATGCCGCAGCCGCTGTTCTTCCGAGCTACTCTCGATCGGGGAGTCCTGAACGTTCCAAGGCGCGAGAGCGCGGAGGTGCTGTCGTGATTCTCCAGGCTCTTGTCGAGTATTACGACCGCCGGAGTGCACTCGAACAGGGGGCCTTGGCGCCGCCTGGCTGGGAATGGAAGCCCTTGCCATTCCTCATCGAAATCACGCCCGAGGGCGGATTCGTCCAGATCGTTGACACTCGCGTGCCTGACGGAAAGCGGCTCCGCGCCAAGGAGTTTCGTGTTCCCCAGAGCGTAAAGCGCAGTGTGAACGTGGCTCCGTACCTCTTGTGGGATAGCGCCGAGTACGCACTTGGTATTCCCGTTCGTAACAACCCTGAGCGGGTCGCTAAGTATCACGCTGCCTTCATCGCCAACATCGTGGAACGATTTGGCGAAACGCCAGCCGACCGGGGTGTCGCCGCTCTACTGGGCTTTCTCGCCGATCCGCCTCTCGATCAGATCAGGGCAGACGCAAACTGGCCAGAGTTCGACAAGGCGAACAATCCGTTCATCGGATTCCGACTCGCCGGCCAGTCGGAGCTCGTCGGTGACGGCGAGATTCCATGCGAGACGTCCGAGAACGAGGATCTTGGCATGTGTCTCGTCTCGGGGAGGAAAGCCAGCATCGCGCGGCTCCACGGATCACTAAAAGGAGTACGCGGTGGCAATACCTCGGGAACCACGCTGGTCGGGTTCAACCGCGATGCCTTCAAGTCCTATGGACACGATCAGGGCGACAACGCGCCCATAGGTGAAGAGGCGGCGTTCAAGTATGCGAAGGCCCTGAACGATCTCTTGGCCTTCGACTCGCGTCGGAAGGCGTGGCTAGGAGAGTCGACATTTGTCTTCTGGGCAGAGCGGGCTGCCGACGAACTGGTCGAGCGGGGCGTTGGCGACCTGTTCTCAGACAGCGCACCAGACGACCCAGATCGTGGAGGTGGCGGCATCAGGGAACTCCTGGTCGCGACCTCAGACGGTTCCTGGTCGGCGATGCCCGACGGTCACGGACGCTTCTACGTACTGGGGCTTGCCCCCAATCTAGCCCGGGTCGCGGTCAGGACCTGGACTGTGGCTTCAGCCGAGCAGATCGCCCAACGGCTGCTGGATCACTTCACTGACATAGAGATTGTGAAGCCAGCGTTCGCGCGAGAGCATCCCTCGGTACTCCGTCTGCTCCGCTCAGTTGCTCTCAAGGGCGAGGACAAGCACATTCCGCCGAATCTCCAAGGCGAAGTCGCCTATGCGGTCCTGACCGGCCGTCCGTACCCGATCACGTTGCTTGCGGCGGCTATCAGGCGGTCATGCGCAGAAGGAGACGTTACTCCCGACCGAGCCGCCCTCATGAAAGCTGTTATCAACCGTCACCGGCGTGCGTCCGGGGAAGCAAGGGAGGAACTCAGCGTGGCTCTAGATACGGCCAATGCGGATCCGGCCTACCGGCTTGGACGCCTCTTCGCTGCTTTGGAGCGAGCCCAGGAGACGGCCAGTCCGGGCCTCAACGCCACGATCAGAGATCGCTACTACGGGGCGGCTTCTAGTACGCCCATCACGGTCTTTCCGCGGCTGCTTGGGCTCAAGAATCATCACATCGCCAAGATCGCGTCGCCCAACACGCGGGCGTGGTTGGAACGGGTGATCGGCGAGATCGTGGATGGCATTCCCAAGATCCCAGCGCACTTGTCGTTGATCCAGCAGGGAGACTTCGCCATCGGCTACTACCACCAACGCCAGGACTTCTTTCGCAAGCGCACTTCAGAAGGGGAGAGCAACTGACATGGCCGGGCTGAACCATCGCTACGACTTCGTTCTGCTGTTCGACGTGCGGGACGGCAATCCCAACGGCGACCCGGACGCAGGCAACTTGCCCCGAGTGGACGCGGTCAGCGGCCACGGCATCGTTACGGATGTCTGCCTCAAGAGGAAGGTCCGCAACTTCGTGGGCCTGGTGAAGGACTGCAAGCCGCCGTTTGACATTTATGTAAAAGAGCATGGGGTCCTGAACGAACTTCACGAGAAGGCCTACGTGGCCACGGGCCACGAAGACCAGCTCAACAAAGGAGACAAGAAGCGAACCGGTGGCGAGGCCGTTGGCGAGGCACGGGCCTGGATGTGCGCCAACTACTACGACGTCCGCACCTTCGGCGCCGTCATGTCTAC
>JANYJG010000230.1 GCA_025358515.1 Chloroflexota bacterium | reverse complement strand
CCGACGCTCAGCAGCCGCTTTACGCACAGCTCGCTGACTCCGAAGTAACGTCGGATCCAGCGATCCGGCACCGGAGCGTCCCACGGATCGGTTGGGTTGTGGCAGAAGGCCACGGCGGGTACCCCAGGGAATCGCAGCAGTGCGCCGCGAACCAGGGCGCGGTGATGACCGTGGATAACGTCCGGCTGGTCGTGGATCTGCCACAGGCTGTCGACCACTTCGATCCCGGCGGCGAGGAGGTCCCTGCTGGCCCGACCCTTCAGCCAGGTGTATACGATCGGTCGATGGCCCTGACGTTGCAGCTCCAAAGCTAGATCGCGCGTGTAGATCACTGTCCCACTGGGCCAGTCCATGCACAGGTTCGTGATCAGAACGGTCAGGCTCGAAGTGCTGGTCGGGGGATCCTGCATCTTTGGCGCATCGCGATGGATCCGCATGTGACGTCTGGAGGGCCAGGCCACTCTGTGCCGCCGCGCTTGGAGCCACTCGAGGTCCGAACCAACGCCGCGCGCCGCTATGCCGAAAATCGCCAGCCCAAAGAGACGGAGACGCCCAGACCGAATCATCTGCGTAAAGGAGCGCGAAATTTCGGTAGGGCCCGCGGACAAGAGAGCCAGTCGCCAACGATTGACGATCGCCCGCTCCTTGTGGCGGCGCAGGAGCGTCTTCGCCTGCGGCAGACGCGCCCACCCGTGCGCCTTTTCGGACAAGCGCTCGGTCACAAGGTCGAGGTAGGCCGCCTCGGGCGCCGATGAACCGGACGCGACGACCCGGGTCGTCCACTGGCCGGCGTGACGGCGCCACGACCCAACGGGGGCTGAGTGATAGGCAAACGCGCCCTCCGCCGCGAGGAGAAGCCATGTGGGGTGGTCCAGGTAAAGGACGCCGTCGGGCTGCCAGAAGCCTCCGATCGCCTCGAGCGTGGAACGCCGCAGGACAACCGTGGGCGAGAGAATCGCATTGTTGGCCAGGAGGCAAGGCAAGATGGAACCCGTGGGCCTGTTTCTGCGGGGGGCCTCGGGAAATGCCGGTTCGACCAGGCCGTATCGGCAGCCGAACTCATCGATGAGCCAACCAGCCCCATAAGAGAGGACGACGCCGGAGTCATCGAAGTCCGGGACCTGACGGGCCAGCTTGTCTACGGGCCAGGTATCGTCCCCCTCGATAATGGCCAGCAACGGAGCGGTCGACGACTCCAGGGCGGCCCGATATAGATCGCCCAGGTGATACAGCCCCTGGTGGTTGCGAGCGATGACCCTGATACGTGGGTCCCCGTAGCCGCGCGCGATGTCGGGCGTGCCATCCGTGGAGCCGTCGTCGACGACGATAAGTTCCCACGCGCCAACCGTCTGGGCCAGGACGCTTTCGATCGCATCGCCGATGAAGGCTGCATGGTTATACGTCGGCATGATCGCGGTGACGATCGGCCGGCCGGCCATCTGGTCAAGCACGTGGGAAGCATAACGATCGAGCGGCGGGCTCTGTATCCCCCTGTGGCGTGGCCCTGTCCCTGCGGCCGATAGCTTCAGACTGAGACCTGCGGCGACATCACCACATCCGCGGCCGCCGCAGCAGCCTCCGGCGAAGCGCAAGTATCCGCTCTCCGCCGCGCATTCTTAGGAGCGGCAGAACGAAGGCGAGCAGCATCCAGTCCAGCCGACGCTCGGCCGTTGCGGCTGAAAGCAGATGCCGAACGCCGACCTTCAATCGCCCGCCTCTGCCCTCCAGGAGGCCAATTCGCGCCAGAGTCTCATGGGTTCGCGACGCATTCAGTCGTCGCAAGCCTGCGTCATCCAGTCGTGCGTCGAGCCATCGCCGGACGACAAGCTCGCTGGTTTGCATCGCCAATTCATTCCTGGCGCTGCTGTCGCGATGCGCTCGGACGCGTATGGCCCTCTCCTCGGCAGAGTCCGCGACGAAGCGGACACCCGCCAACGCGCACCGGAGCCAATACTGCCAGTCCTCCATGCGGGCGAGGCTCTCCTCGAACGGCCCAACCGCGGTGATCGCACTTCTGCGAACCAGGGGACCTTCGACGACCATGATGTTGTTGTGAATCAGTGCCCAGAGCAGGGGGTCTCTTGAGGATCCATCGGGCACCGTTGAGGGACGAGGGCCGCTTACTCGAAAGCGTATGAGCTCCGTTGCCGAAACGCGGAAGAACCGGGCGTCGCTGTAGACGATGCCGATCGAGGGATCCGACTCCATGGCCCGCACTTGGGCCCCAAGCTTCGTTGGCGGCAGCAGGTCGTCCGCGTCGAGGAATTGGATGTAATCCCCGGCAGACTCGGCGATGCCGCGGTTGCGGGCGGCGGAAGGTCCACGGTTGGGCTGGGACACGTATCGCACCCGACGATCGCCCGCGGCTGCCGCCTGCACAACAGCCAGCGTGTCGTCTGTGGAGCCATCGTCAACCACGATGCACTCCCAGTCCGGATACGTCTGAACTCGGAGCGACTCCAACGCTTGTGGCAGGAACTGGCCGTAGTTGTAAGCGGGCACGACGACCGAGACCGTCATGAAGTGGATGGATCTCCGGCCAAGGCATCGCTGCCGGAGCAGGCTGTGACGGTGGGGGCCGGCCTGCCTAGGTTCTCCGTGTCTCCTTGTACCACTCGATCGTCCTCCTGAGGCCGTCCTCGAACGGCGTCCCGGCCGTAAAGCCGAAGCGCTCGCGCGCGCGGCTCGTATCCAACGCCCGCCGGGGCTGCCCGTTAGGTTTGGCTGGATCCCAGCGGATCTCGCCGGCGAAGCCAGTGAGGCGGGCAATCAGCTCGGTCAGGTCGCGGATCGTGATCTCGCTGCCGACCCCGAGGTTGACCGGGTCGCGTCCGTCATAGCGCTCGGCGGCAAGGACGATGCCTCGAGCCGCGTCCTCTACGTACAGGAACTCGCGCGAGGCGGAGCCCGTGCCCCAGGCTTCGATGAAGGTATCGCCCCGCTCACGGGCGTCGACGCACTTCTTGATGAGGGCCGGGATGACGTGCGAGTTCTCGGGGTTGAAGTTATCGCCCGGGCCATAGAGGTTGACAGGGATCAGGTAGATAGCGTTGAAGCCGTACTGGTCCCGGTATGCCTGGCTCTGGACCAGGAGCATCTTCTTGGCCAGGCCGTAGGGCGCATTGGTCTCCTCCGGGTAGCCGTTCCAGATGTCGTCCTCCTTGAACGGTGCGGGGGTAAACTTCGGGTAGGCGCAGACCGTACCGGTGGCCACGAACTTGCCGACCCCGGCGAGTCGGGCCTCTTCCATAAGCTGCACACCCATCATGAGGTTGGCGTAGAAGAAATCTCCGGGGTGCTCGCGATTGGCGCCGATGCCACCGACGCGCGCCGCCAGATGGATGATCAGCTCCGGTCG
>JANYJG010000160.1 GCA_025358515.1 Chloroflexota bacterium | reverse complement strand
GGGGTCGCGGGCCGACGAGCTCGAGGGGGCCGGTCGAACGGTCGTCCGGGTCGCGGTCGACGGCAAGGCGGGCGGCCTGATCGCGATCGCCGACGCGGTCCGTCCGAACGCGAAGGAGACGATCGAGCGCCTGCACCGTCTCGGCATCCAGGTTGCCATGTTGACCGGAGACAACCGGGCCACCGCCGAGCGGATTGCGGCCGAGCTTGGACTCGACACCGTGTTCGCGGAGGTGTTGCCCGGCCAGAAGGCCGACAAGGTCAAGGAACTCCAGGCGAGCGGCAAGCTCGTGGCTATGGTCGGCGATGGCATCAACGACGCGCCCGCCCTCGCCCAGGCCGACGTCGGGATCGCGATCGGCGCCGGGACGGATGTCGCCGTGGAGACTGCCGACATCGTGCTCATGAAGAGTGACCCGGTGGACGTGCTGGGCGCCATCGCCCTCAGTCGGGCGACGGTGCACAAGATGCGCCAGAACCTGGTCTGGGCGGTCGGCTACAACAGCGTCGCCTTCCCGATCGCCATGGGCGTCTTCTATCCGGCGTTCGGGTTCGTTCTACGGCCGGAGATCGCGGCGATCAGCATGGCCGGCAGCTCGTTCCTCGTCGCGGTCAACGCGCTGCTCCTCAAGCGGACCAAGCTCGAAGGGATCCGCCGCTATGGCGCCCAATGACGGGGGCGCCGGTGGAATCGCGGCCGCGACCCGATCGGATCGCCGGCTCGTCACTCGCGCGGGAGGTTCTTGCCCTCCTTCGGCGCGCACTGCCGTCCGGCAGCCAGCTCGACTTGGCGCTCGCCTCCGACGCGGCGCCGGAGCGGTCCACCGCTGCCAGGGTCGTCGTCCACAGTCCAGGTGCCCTCGGGCGCCTGCTCTGGCCGCCCTCTCCCGACGCCTTCGGCGAGGCGTACCTGCGAGGCGACATCGACATGGAGGGTGACATCTGGACGGCCGTAGACGCTGGGCGCTCGTTTGAACTCCGCCGGCTCGGACGCGATCTGCCGCGACTCGCTGGCCTGGCACTCCGGCTGCGGCGTGGCGCGGCACCCGCTCCCGCACTCCACCGCCGCGCTCGCCTCTCCGGACGGCGTCATTCGCGACCTCGCGATCTGGCTGCAGTGCGTTTCCACTACGACGTCGGTAACGAGTTCTTCGGGCTCTGGCTGGACCGGCGGCTCGTCTACTCGTGCGCCTATTTCGAGTCGCCCGACATGACCATCGACGCCGCCCAGGAGGCAAAGCTCGACCTCATCTGCCGCAAGCTGCGGTTGGAGCCGGGAGCGCGCCTCCTCGACATCGGCTGTGGCTGGGGCTCACTCGTAATGTTTGCGGCCGAGCGTTATGAGGCCGAGGCCACCGGGATCACCCTGAGCGCCGTCCAGGCCGATTGGGCGACCGAGGAGGTCCGAAAGCAAGGTCTTGGCACCCGCGCCCGCGTATCGTCCAGGACTATCGCGACCTCGCCGGCTTTGGTCAGTTCGACGCGGTCGCGTCTGTGGGCATGTTCGAGCACGTTGGGCGCGAACAGCTCGGCGAGTACTTCTCCGCTGCGTTCCGTGCTCTCCGGCCCGGCGGCCTCTTCCTGAACCACGGGATCGCGACCACCGCTATCGGCGGCGGTCACCGCCCTCGCTGGCTTCGCTTTGGCGACGGAGGCTTCGTCGGGCGCTACGTCTTCCCCGATGGGGAGCTGGCGACGGTCGAGGACGCGGTCGCGTTCGCGAGGCGTGCCGGGTTCGAGCTGATCGACGTCCAGTCGCTCCGTCCGCACTACGCGCTCACCCTGAAGGCCTGGGTCGAGCGCCTCGAAGCCTCGGCCGAGCGGGCCCGCGCGCTCGCCGGCGAGGAGGTCTACCGAACCTGGCGGCTTTACATGGCCGCTGCGCGGCGTCGCTTCGAGGACGGCTCGCTCGACGTCGCCCAGCTGCTCCTCGCACGACCTGGTACCGACGGGCCGGCGGAGTCGCCTCTTCGGCCCTGGTGGCTCCATTGACCCTCCGGCATCCCGATGTCCCTCAATGGAACCGGAAGCCGACCGCCGGCCGACTCCACCGGTCTGACCATTCAGTCTCGCAAGGAGGTTGCCAGCCATGGCCGACAAAGTGAAGGACCCCGTTTGCGGCATGGAGATCCGCCCCGAGGACGCGGCCGCGACAGAAGAGCACGAAGGTCGAACGCTTTACTTCTGCAGTCACGACTGCCACGACACGTTCCTGAAGGATCCCCACCGCTACGGCCATCCGGCCGACGAGCACGGCGGCCACGCCCATCACTGAACCGACGAGATCGCGAGCGCCGGCGGGTCGCCACGGGCAGTTTCCTTCGCCGCTCGCAATCTCGGTGTCCGGGCGCTCACGTCCTTATCGGCACCGGTCGGATTGATGATCGAACCACAGGGGGCCGCTGAGCGGTCGGAAGCCCGGGTGATCGCCGGGTTCAATCGCCGGCAGAACCCGGAAGCGGCCTTCCAGACGCTTCTTGGCGATCCGCATGGCGCCGGACCTGCCGTACTGGTACGAGGGCGACGTGGCCGGTCGCCTGGAGGAG
>JANYJG010000114.1 GCA_025358515.1 Chloroflexota bacterium | reverse complement strand
AGAGCGGCTCGCGCAGGGCGACCGCGTCGAAGAGGCGGCGGAACATCCCCCGGGCGTTGCGACCCTCGCCGTCGTCGCTTCGAACCAACGCCGCCGTGAGAGATATCATCGGAGTAGGTGAAGCCTCCTGCGGGCGCGGTGAACGCGCCGGGGGTTCGCGCTCGATGCCCATTGCGGCGGTTTGCCCCGCGTGTTTCACTTCCTCTCTTTGCGTCGTGTTTGATAGTGTTTTAGCGGGATCGCGTGCTGGTTTAGGGGGGATGGAGCATGAACCTGCAAGGCCGCAATCTGTCCTTCGGATTGAAGGGCGACGATGTACGGCTGCTCCAGCGCGAGCTTGGGCAACTCGGCTTCAGCATCCCGCCGAACGAGCTCGAGCTGGGCGGGTTCGGCGACGGCACCAAGCAGGCGGTCATCGAGCTCCAGCGGCGCAGCAAACTGACCGGGACTGGCGTCGTCGACGAGGAGACGGCGGCGGCCATCAACGCCGCCGTGCATGCGCTCCCGCCGACACCCATTACCGACATTCGACTCGTGGTGCGCGGAACGGTTCGCGATGCCGACGGTAAACCTATTTCGACAGCGGTGGCGGCGCTCGATCGCGAGCTGCGGCATGCGGCGCCGCTTGGGCAGAGTAGGAGCGGCGCGGACGGGACGTACGAGATCAGGTATCCCGCGACGCAGCTCGGTCATCCCGGCAAGACCGCGGCGGACCTGGTCGTGCGCGCCGTCGACGCGAAGGGTTTGGTGCTCGTCGAGTCGCCGATCTGGTTTCATGCGCCGGCGCTTGCCTTTGTAGATTTGGTCGTGGGTGGTGGGCAGTACGCGGGGCCGTCCGAGTATGAGCAGGTCGTCGCGCTGCTCTCGCCGTCACTCGACGGCATTGCGTTCTATGCGCTGACCGATGACGACCTCAAATTCTTGATCAACGATACCGGCGTCGGCGGTGATCGCGTGCGGCTCGTGCGCGACGCAACGAAGTTGGCGTACTCGACGGCGCTTCCGCCCGAGGCGTTCTATGGGCTCGGCCGCGAGGGATTGCCGACCACGTCGATTGCGGCGCTCATCGCGCAGCCGCCTTCCGCGCTGCGGCGGGCGCTCACCACGGCGCTCGCTGACAACGTCGTGCCGATCGCGCTCAAGCCGCGGGTCGAGAACATCCTTGAAAGGCTCGCAGCGCTCAAGATCGAAATAGCGTTCCAAGCGCCGGAAGGGGGGCAGCCGACGCCGCTCGGCGCCGTGCTCGCGACGGGCCTCTCCGACGCAACCAAGCAGCGCGCGTTCGTAAAGGCCTATGCGACGCACCAGGGCTCGGTGCCCGAGCTCTGGCAGAAGCTCGCGCAAGATCCTGCGCTCACGAAAGCGGACCTCGAGACGCTTCAGACGACCATCCAGTTCGCGGCGCTCTCGCTCAATCACCTGCCGCTTGTTGCGCAGCTCCAACAGATGCGCGCGCGCGGAGAGGTGAAGTCGCTAAGAGACCTCGCGCGCTTTGAGCCTTCGGACTGGGGCGCGCTCATCAAGACCGCGGGCGCGCCGAGCTCGGTGCCGGGCGCGACGCCTGACGAGAAGGCGCGGAACTACGCCGAGCTTCTCACGCGGATCGTCGAGGATGCAGTACCGACGGCGTTCGTGGCGGCGCGGATCGGCAAGACGCAGCTTGCCGGAGCCGCGGACGCCGGGCGCTTCCTCGACGCCAACCCTTCGTTCGACTTCATGCGTACGCCGCTGACCACATATCTGAAGGCGCATTCGCTGACAGTCCCCGACGCCGCAGTCGCTACGCTCAAGCAGGTGCAGCGGATCGTCCGGGTGACGCCGCGGTTCACGGAGATCCACAGCCTCATTGAAAAGGGATACGACTCCGCGCAGGCGATCGCGCGCGTGCCGATCCAGGAGTTCATGGGGCAGCTTGGACCCATCGTCGGGCCGGGCAATGCGGAGGCGCTATACGGCAAAGCGATATCGGCCGAGGGGCTCGGCCAGGCGGTCTCGGCAAAGTACGGCGGCGGCTATGGCCTTCCGGCGATACCGATGATCCCGCATTTCAACGCGCCGCTCGACGCGCCAGACCTCGGGACGCTGTTTGGACAGATGACGCTTTGCCCGTGCGAGGAGTGCCGATCGATGATCGGGCCGGCGGCGTATCTCGTCGACCTCCTCCAGTTCATGGGCGCAAGCGGACGGGCGGAGCTGTTCCAAAGGCGACCGGAGATCGAATACCTCAACCTCGATTGCGCGAACACCAACACGCCCCTGCCTTACCTCGACCTCGTGAACGAAATCTTGGAGCTCAGCGTCGCGCCCCCCGCGTCGCCGCCTCGCTACCAGACCACTCAAGCGGCCAGCGTGCTCGCGGCCGAGCCGCAGCATCGCAACGACGCCGCCTACGATACCGCGCATCTTGCGGGCGCCGTCTATCCATGGGTTCTCCCGTTTCACCTCGGTGATGAGGAGGCGCGCATCTATCTCAAGCACCTCGGGATCGCGCGCGCCGACCTCATGCGCGCCTTCCGCGCCGAGCTCTCCGACGGCGTGACCAAGAGTCCGACGGACGCCGAGATCGCGGCCGAAGAGCTCGGCCTGAAGACGGCTGAATGGGCGACCCGCGTGAGCGCGACCAGCGACGGGCGCGACGTCTGGGGCTTCGGTCCTACCGACAACGGCTGGGAAGCGAGGTTGTTGAACGTCGAGACGCTGCTCGAGCGCAGCGGTCTCTCCGCGTCCGAGTTGGTTGATCTACTCCAAACCGAGTTCGTCAATCGCAGCCAGGACCCAAACGCGCGCATCGGCCTCTCGTCCCCGGATGGCACCTGCGATCCGACGACGGCGCGGCTCACCAAGGTGT
>JANYJG010000107.1 GCA_025358515.1 Chloroflexota bacterium | reverse complement strand
GCCAACTCCGGCCGCCAGAAGTCGGCGTCAATGTAGTGGGGAGTGAGCTTCTCCTCGACGATGATCTGGGCGTAGCCAATGCGTCTCTCGAGGATGCTTGGATACGCCTGCGGCTCGGTGGCGAGGATCGCGATATCGCGGTGTCCTCGCGAGACGAGATGCCGGATCGCAGACCTTGCCCCACCGACGTTGTCCATCACTACTGCGTCGAAGGGGTCGTCCTCGGCATATGCATCTACCAAGACGGTCGGCGGCGCGGTGCGAAAGGCTGCCGTGGTGGCCGGTGAAAGATGCGCACCCACGACGATGAGGCCGTCGCAGGTTCCGTTGGTGATGATGCGCGGAAGCTCGATGGGGTACTGGTGCTGGTCGACCGGCATGGTTGTGAGCATCAGGTCAATGTGGTGGCTCCGGCAGCTTGCCTGGATGCCGGCTACGACCGGGGAGTAGAAGGCGTTCGCTTCCTGGGGACCAATGTGGACCTTGGCAACGAGGCCGATGGTCAACGGGTCGTGGCGCGACCGTGCAATCCCGACCGCCTGCCGGTAGCCGAGCTTTCGGGCAGCGTCCAGAACGCGCGTCCGCGTCCCTTCAGACACGCCGGGCTTGCCTCTGAGAGCGAGCGAAACAGCGGCCGGCGAGAGGCCGACGGCAGCGGCAACGTCCGCGAGAATCGCGGGTTTCTCTCCGAATCGCCTGGGCACGCAGGGCTCCCTCGGGCTACTAATACGTTTAGCGAACTATATCAGGCGCTCGTCGGCATGGTTGGACTGCCGCGGAGGGCATGATGACCCCTCGCGCAAGAACTCAGTAGCCCGAGCTTCGAAATGGTGCACATAATGGACTATGTCACTAACAGATTGAGTAAAAGATTTGATTGACAACGCTACTAAAAGTGGGCTATTTTCGTCATCGCCGATGCCTGGCCCCCCGGTACCGGGGCGACCCAACGTTGGTGAATATGGCAAAGCCATGCGAGGCGTCCAGCGTGCCCGGTTGTGTTCTGGCGCGTGGTCATGCGCTTCTCATGGGGAAGGAGGAAAGGGATGCGTATAGGCAAATCCAGGGTTCTGGCTCTGCTCGCCGTAGCGAGCATCGTCGTCTCCGCCTGCGGCTCGGCCACCAGCACGCCGCAGACCGCCGCTTCGGGCGCGACTGGCCTTCCGGCTACGGATACGACTGTCTACCCGCGCGCGGAGACGCTGTACACCGCCGGCAAGCAGTGGGGCGCTCCGTCGTCCTGGAACCCGCTGGACACGAACAACTACGCCATGGGCGTGATCGGTCTCCAGTACGAGACCCTCTTCATGTACGACCCGCTCAAGGACGTCTTCACCCCGTGGCTCGCCACCGACGGCGCGTGGGATATCGCGAAGACGCAGTACTCGATCAAGGTCCGCCATGGCGTGAAATGGTCCGACGGTTCGGCCTTCACGGCCGATGACGTGGCCTTCTCGATCCTGGTCCAGAAGAACCCGATTTTGAACTCGACCCTCTGGACATTCATCACCGACGTGTCCGCCCCCGACGCGTCGACGGTAGTCGTCAAGTTTAAGGACCCGGCCTACGCGGAATGGGCGAACGCGCTCTACAACCTGCCGATAGTGCCGAAGGCCGTTTTCGAGTCCAAGAACAACGCCGACATCCTTAAGTTCACCAACGCCAGTGGCGTCGCCACCGGCCCTTACAGCTACAAGACGGCCGCCCAAGACCGCATGGTTTGGGTCAAGAACGACAATTGGTGGGCCAAGACCGCCCTTAACCTGGACGTCAAGCCCAAGTACATCGTCGACATCGTCAACAGCTCCAACAACGTTGCCCTCGGCCAGCTGATCCAGGGCGGTCTGGACCTCAACAACAACTTCCTCCCCGGCATCGCGTCGCTCGTGACCGGCGGCTACAACATCACCACCTACTTCGCCAAGCCCCCGTACATGCTCGCGGGCAACACTGCCACCCTCATTCCGAACACAATGAAGAAGCCCCTTGACGACCCCGCCTTCCGCAAGGCCCTGGCGACGGCGATCAATACCCAGGACATCGTCGACAAGGTCTACGGCGGCATCGTCACGAAGGCCGACCCGACCGGACTCCTGCCCACGTTCAGCAAGTACATCGACACTGCACAGCGCGACAGTCTTGGCTTCTCGTTTGACACGGCCAAGGCCAAGCAGATGCTCGCTGACGCCGGCTACAAGCCAGGCGCCGACGGCATGGTCGCCAACAAGGACGGCTCGCCGATCAAGCTGACTCTTGAAGTTCCAGATGGTTGGTCCGACTGGATGGCGGCCGAGAATTCGATCGCTGCCAGCGCCAAGCTTGCCGGCATCGTCATCGATCCCCAGCATCCTGACTTCAACACGGTCCTGGCCGACCGTAACCGCCCCGACGCTTCGGCGGCGGCGAAGTTCGACCTGATCATCAACAACGACATCCAGATCAGCAACACTCCGTGGCAGTGGTACGACTACGTCTTCCGCATGCCGCTTCCGAACGGCACCGGCGAGACCCGCAACTTCGAGGGCTACAAGAACGACGCCGCATGGGCGCTCGTCCAGCAGCTCGACAAGACCTCGGTGGACGACCTCGCCACGATGAAGTCGATCACCTCGAAGCTCCAGAAGATCCAGTTGACCGACATGCCCATTATCCCGCTTTGGTACAACGGCGTTTGGTCGCAAGTCAATAACTCGCATTGGAAGGGTTTCCCGTCCGACGGCGGAAACCAGGTCCTGCCGGCCACCTGGAACGGTTACTGGAACATGGGCGCAGTGCTCCTGCTCACCCAGATCCAGCCAGTCCCCCAGAGTTAATCGCCTAACGCGCAGAGGCCCCTCCCTCCGTCCAAACTCGGTGGGAGGGGCTATTCTCTGAGCTGGGCCAGGCCGGGCCGGGAGATCTCGTGCGACGCTACTTTGGGCGAAAGCTCCTCACCTACACGATCACGTTCTTCATCGCGGCAACCATCGACTGGCTGATCCCACGCTTCATGCCTGGGGATCCTGTGACCGGTCTCATGGCCCGGTCGGGCGGTCTGAGCCCTGAAGGGGC